>JASHVC010000422.1 GCA_030039655.1 Xanthobacteraceae bacterium
CGCATCATCGTGCCGGTCGCCGCTGGCGGGCCGACTGACATTGTCGCGCGTACGCTGGCCGACAAGCTGTCGGCGATGTGGAAGCAGCAGGTGTTCATCGAGAACAAGCCGGGCGCCGGCAACAATCTCGGCTGCGAATACGTCGCGCGCTCCGATCCCGACGGCTACACCGTGCTGTTCGATCCCGGCGCCATGGCGTCGAACACCAGCCTCTACGGCAAGCTCAGCTACGATGCGGTGAAGGATTTCGCGCCGGTGTCGCTGGTGGCGCTGGTCGATTATTTCATGTTCGTGCCGAACTCCTCGCCGGCCCATTCGGTCAAGGAATTCATCGACTATGTGAAATCGAAGCCCGGTCAACTCAGCATGGGATCGCCCGGCACGGGCAGCGCGCCGTATCTGGCCGAGATGCTGTTCCTGCAGATGGCCGACCTAAAGATGACGCACGTGCCTTATCGCGGCGCTGCCCCCGCCTTCACGGATCTCATACCCGGCCGCATCGATTGCTACTTCGGCAGCGGCACGCTGTTGTCCTATTCGCGGTCGGGGCAGGTGCGCGTGGTGGCGGTCACCGGGCCGAAGCGAAATCCCGCCGCTCCCGAAGTTCCCGCTATCGGCGAGACGTTGCCGGGTTACGAGGTGGTCTCGTCGCAGGCGTTGTTTGCTCCGGCGAAGACGCCGCCCGACGTCATCGCCAAGGTCAGCGTCGACACCAATACGGTGCTGGCCGATCCGGCGATCAAAACCAAGCTGGCGGAAACCGGCTACGTCGCCCGCGGCTCATCGCCTGATGAGCTCGAAAACCTGCTCAAGTCGGACATCACCAAATGGACAGCGCTCGCCAAGTCGGCGAACCTCAAGGTTGATTAGGACCCGTCATGGCCGGACGTGTTCCGGCCACCCACGACTTTGTCTGGACCCAGAGCTTAAGACGTGGATGCCCGGCACAAGGCCGCGCATGACGAGTCGGAATCGCGGTCTCGAGCAACTCAGTCGCGGTTCGGCTTCCCCACAAACCCACTTCCGTGCCCAGCCTCGTGGGCGGCCCAGCCGCCGGCGACGCGGCCGCTGAAAACGGACGGCCCCAGCATGGTGCCTTCAAGGCCGGCGCCGCCGTTGATGTGGCCGCCGGCCATGCCGCAAAGCTCGCCTGCTCCATAAAGGCCGGGGATCGGTTCGAAATGCTTGTCGAGCACGCGGCATTGCAGGTCGGTCTTCACGCCGCCGAAATTCTTGCGCGCTAGCGGAAATATCTGCACGGCAAAATAAGGCGGCGCATCGAACGCCTTCGATGATTTCAGCGGCTTGCCGAACTCCGGCTCCTTGTCCAAGCCTTGCGCGCACGCCTTGTTGTAACGCTCGACGGTGCCGAGAAAGACCGCCTGATCTACGTCCATCTTTTTCGCCAGCTCCGCGAGCGTGTCGGCCTTGCGGATGAAGGGCGAGGTGTTGAGAAGCTCGATCACCTTGGAGCGCGCGACTTTGTCGCCGTCGCGGTAGTATGGATCGGCGATCTCCATGGTCGCGGTCATCGCCGTATCCATGATGGCCCAGGCATGGCGTGGCGATTGCGCCATCAGCGCCGGCGTTGCCGAGTTGCCGCCCGACATCTCTTCATTATGAAAGCGGCGGCCCTGTTGGTTGATCCAGATATTGCCGGGCACCAACCGGAACACGAGGCCGCGGCGCTGCGCCGGGTCGCGGTAGTCGGGCGTGGCGTACACGTAGAACCAGATGTGATCCATGTGGGTGAGATAGCCGCCGGCCTGCCGCACCATCTTGTGGCCGCTGCCGGTCGAATTGCGCCCGGAGCCTTCGAGAATTCGGTCGTTGCCCAGGGTCGGATTGAATTCGAGCACCATGTCGAGGCTCGAATTAAACCCGCCGGTGGTCACCACTACGGCGTTAGCGCGCACCGACACCGGCTCACCGGTTTTGGTGTTGCGCCCTTTGAAGCCGGCGATGCGGCTGTGCTCGCGGGTGAGCGATGTGATCTCGGTGTCGGTAATGATCTCGCCGCCCTTCTGGCGAAAGCCTTCAATGAGATGGGTCATCAGCCCAAGGCCGTTGCGGTCGGTGCGCGTCCACCGCAGCACCGAATTGCCTTCCTGGGATTTCAGGTCCGACCATTTGGCCCCGAGGCTTTCGGCCCAGAAGTAGAGATCGTGCAGACTGTGCTCGATGTAGTAGCGGGCCCACACTTCGTCGGCCGAGGGACCGCCCCACGCGATCCAGTCTTTGAACGCGAGATCGGGCGTGTCGTGGATGCCATTTTGTTTTTGCAATGGCGATCCGACAATGAGGCAGCCGCCACCCGAGATAATGGCGGCGCCGCCGGGCGCAGTGTCTTTCTCGAACGCGATGGCGCGGGCGCCCGCGTCGCGCGCCTCGATGCCGGCCGCAATGCCAGCGCCGCCGCCGCCGACTATGGCGACGTCGGTCTCGAAGTGATTGTTACCTGCCATTGGAGGACGCGCGCTACTCCGCCGCCACGGCGACGTCGGCGATGTACTGCGAGATCCAGGCTTTCCGCCGTTTCACATTGGTGCGGTAAAGTGCTTCGAATTCGCTCTCAGGGAACGAATGGGTCGACGGCCGCTTCATCAGCGCCTCGGCCCAGGCCTTCAGCCCCGGAAACTTCTCGATCACGCCGAGGGGCTTGATGCGGTCGAGGAAGTAATAGCGCTGCAGGAATGGTGCGTAGCCCGCATCCACGAGAGAATATTTGGCGCCGTTGAAGAACGGTCCTGCCTGACTCTGTTTCTCCAGAGCCCGCTCGAGCTGCGCGAAGGCCGGCGCAATTTTTTCCGCGGCCGCCTTGTAGGCGGCTTCGTCGGCCGCGTAGGCCACGCCGGTCACCGAGCTGGTGAAAGTCGGCAGATAGTCGGTCCAGGCGCGGTTGATGGCGCGCTGTACCGGATCGTCGGGATGCAGCCGCGGCGCGATCGTTTCATCCAGATATTCGGCGATGGCGTTTGACTCGAATAGCGACGCCTTTTCATCGATGCGCAGCACCGGCACCTTCTTGTGCGGCGAAATGGCAAGGAACCAGTCCGGACGATTGTCGTGTTCGATATGGCGGAACTCGAAGGCGACGTTTTTCTCGCGCAACACAATGGCTGCGCGCTGCACCCACGGGCAGGTCTTGAAGCTCACCAGAAGATATTTTGCCATGATGTCCTCGCCGGCATGTTCGCTGTGTGGGCGAAAATCTAGTGCAGTTCTGGTCCCGAGGAAATGGCCCCGCGAAGCTTACGGAAAATCCTTACGGATTGGGCCACGCGCGCCCAACATATGCACAGTGGTTCGCTAACATCTTGGCGGTTTTTGTCGTAGGTTTTGCGCGCCGGGATGTTCAACTGGCGGAACCATTCCATGACAATTGCGCGCCGGCGGTTTCTGCATCTGGCGGCCGGCGCGGCGGCGCTGCCGGCTCTCTCGCGCGGCGTCGCGGCGCTCGACTACCCGGCGCAGCCGGTGCGCATCGTCGTCGGCTTCGCGCCGGGCGGCACTACCGACGTAGTGGCGCGGCTGGTCGGCCAGTATTTGTCGGAACGATTAGGCCAGCCTTTCATCGTCGAGAACCGGCCGGGCGCCGGCACCAACATCGCGACCGAGGAAGTGCTGCACGCAAAGCCAGATGGCTACACGCTGCTTCTGGTCACCGTGTCGAACGCAATCAACGCGTCGCTGTTCAAGGAAATTAGTTTCAATTTTCTGCGCGATTCCGCGCCGATCGACGGCATCATGCAGGTGCCCAACGTGGTGGTGGTGAACCCCTCGGTTCCGGTGAAGACGCTGCCGGAACTCATCGCCTACGCGAAAGCAAACCCGGGCAAGGTCACTATGGCGTCCGGCGGTGTAGGGTCGAGTTCGCATATGTCGGGCGAGCTGTTCTGCATGATGGCCGGCATCAAATTGATCCACGTGCCGTATCGCGGCGAGGCGCCGGCCCTGAACGATATGGTGAGCGGACAGACGCAGGTGATGTTCGATCTGCTCTCCGCGTCGATCGGATTCATCCGCGATGGCAAGCTGCGCCCCCTGGCGGTCACCTCGTTGACGCCCTCGCAGGCGTTGCCCGATCTACCGACAGTCGCCGATGTCCTGCCCGGCTATGAAGCCACCTCATTCGAGGGTTTGGCCGCGCCCAAGGGTACGTCGCAAGACATCGTCGATCGCCTCAACAAGGAGGTCAACGCCGCGCTGGCCGACGCAACATTCCGCGCGCGCATGATCGATCTCGGCGGTCAGACCATTCCGGGCTCGCCGGACGATTTCGGTAAACTGGTCGCCCACGACACGGAAAAATGGGCGAAAGTGATCAAATTCGCCGACATCAAACCGGAATGACGCGCTGACCTGGATCGAGTTGCGCTTGCCTAGCTTTGCAGCTCCGCGATGATGAACTGCCGGTAAGGCGCCGCGCAGCCGGGGTCGCCGGCAACGGTGGGAAGCAGGCCATTTGGTACAGACAGTCCGCATAAATCGGCGGCGGTCCGCAAGCAGACCGTCGGATTGGCAATCATGTCTTCATAGTGCACCACTCGAACAATCTCGGGGAACTTTTCGGCCATGAGATCGCTGATCCGGTGCTGCCACAGAATATGTTCTTGTGCCGCTTTGAGATTGTAGCCGTATGGATTTCCCCCCTGATACTCGCGCATGAAAATGTGCAACAAGTTGTCTTCCATGTTCCGCTTCATGAATATGAACCGGACGTTTTCAAACACGGATGCGATGTGAACCGCCTCGAAAAGACAACCCGAATTTGTGTTGGTAAAAACCTTTGCCCCGGCCAGTCGACGTGCGAGTTCCTCGCGATAGAGCGTACGGCAGAGTGGATAGGCCGGCGCGGGAAGAGAACTGAGTGCGCTGTCTGGCGGTAATGCCGACACTTGGAATGTGCGCCGCACCGCATTTTCGACAATCGGGTTCTCATAACCGCGCTTGACGCTGGGAAGCTCGCTCACCAGCTTTTCCATCGTGGTCTTGCCGGCGCGTGATGGCCCAAGGATGAACAGAGAAATCGGCTGCCTGCCATCGCCGCCACGAAATTCGCTCCGTTGATGGTACCCTTGGAGGGCAGCGAGGCTTGCGCGCCGCCTCTCATCGAGTCGTTTTAGGTCCGCCTGCACGGCAGCAAAGACGCTCCGGTTCGCCTGCGCGGCTTCCTGCAAGGCCTCCGTGTGGCGGCCGGCTCGCTCAAGCCCCGTCGCGCGGATGAACGCAATTGCTCTTTCGAATTGCGCTGCGCTCTCGTCCTGTTGTCTGTGCACCTTGTCCAACTGCCGTAACAGATCGACGCGAACCGCCGCTGCCGGGAAGGAGGCAAGTGCGCGAAGCGGTTCGACCAAAGGTATGCCGCGTTCAACGAGGTTTCCGAAAATTTCCGCCGCTTGACGGTACTCGCCGAGGTCGGCAAGACACCAGCCGAGTCCTATGGCGGCAGCGACAAGGCTTGGGTCGATGGCTAGGGCCTGGCGGTAGGCGTCGTGGGCGTGTTCATACTCGCGGTCCTCACGAAAAATATCGCCCTGCAGGAGAAACACAGCGGCTTGCTTCGGCTCGACCAGCAGCGCCTGGGTGATCGTCTGCTTCGCCATTTCGACAGCGCCGAGCCGCAGATACACGCCACTCAAAGCCGTCAAGGTCATCCAATTGCGCGGATTCAACATGGAGGCCCGCACCAGATAATTCAGCGCTTGTTGGTGATCTTCCCGATCGCCTGCGATCAACCCGAGGGTATGGAGAGCGCCGGCGTAGTCAGGATGCTGCTGCAAAAGCGACTCGCATATGGACTGCGCGTCGTCGAACCTGCCTCTTTGGCGCAGCTGTTCGGCCTGCTGCAGACGAATGAAGTTCTCTTGCAGAGAGCTCGCAGATTTCACCGCGCGCTCAGAGCCCGACAAACCGTCGCTGACTCGATATTCCGTCATCGGGTTCCGTCCGAGGCGCAGCAATGCACAAGCGGAATCT
>JASHVC010000423.1 GCA_030039655.1 Xanthobacteraceae bacterium
TTCGAAGCCGCCCTTGATGATATTGCGATCAATCCAGATCTGACGAATCAGGCTGTTGATGTTGACCTGATCGCGGGCTCCAGAATTGTTGTTCGTCGCTACAGGTTACCTTAAGCGAAACGGTCGTTATATAATATTGGGATCGACCGGCTGGAGATGACGTCAATATCAATTGGACGTCGGGATGGCACAACAGAAAACCGACGAAGAATTCATCCGGATTCGAAACCGTCTTGCGGAACTCGAGGCAGAGCGGGCCTCGCTTGAGGCACGACTCACGGATTTATTAGAGCCGTCGCCATCCGCAATAGCAACGAAGGCATCCGCGGCCACGGCCGCCAAACTAACGGCGGCTTCTCCAGCGGCTGAAAAGATCGCCTTGTTCCGGAGTCTCTTTGCGGGCCGAACGGACGTATTTCCATTGCGCTGGGAAAATACCAACAAGAAACGCTCGGGATATGCGCCAGCCTGCGCCAACGAATGGGTTAAGGGCATCTGTGGAAAGCCACAAGTAAAGTGCGGGGAATGTGTAAACCAAGCATTCATCCCCATGTCGGACAGGGTGATTGAGAGTCATTTGCGCGGTGATGATTTCAGGAATCGTGTTGATCCGAACTTCGTGGTCGGCGTTTATCCGCTGCTAGGTGATGAGACCTGCTGGTTTCTGGCCATCGATTTCGACGGCGAGAGCTGGGCGGCTGACGCGCTTGCATACCTCGAAACGTGTCGCGGAAAGGGAGTGCCGGCGGCCCTTGAACGCTCACGTTCTGGCAATGGAGGGCATATTTGGATCTTCTTCTCCGAGCCAATCCCTGCGCGGGAGGCGCGGCGACTTGGTGCAATGCTTGTTACCGAAACCATGGAGCAGCGGCCGGAGATCGGATTTCAGTCTTATGACCGCTTTTTCCCGAGTCAGGACACTATGCCGATCGGCGGCTTCGGCAATCTGATTGCCCTTCCTCTTCAGCGGCGCGCCAGGGAGTGCGGAAACACCGTATTTGTCGACGACGAGCTGCGCCCATACGATGACCAATGGGCCTTTCTCTCATCGTTGCCCCGAATCAACTTGGAAAGGGTCGCCGGGCTTATAGGGGTGGCTGAAGCTCGCGGTCGCGTGCTTGGGGTTAGGATGCCCGTCGAGGATGAGACAGCTGACGAGCCCTGGCTCACGCCGCCATCACGACGTCGAGAACCATTGCCAATTCGCGAACCGCTCCCGAGCCATGTTCATGTCGTGTTTGCCGACCAGCTCTATATCGACCGTTCAGCATTACCGCCTGCGATGGTGGCGCGGCTTGTGCGGATCGCTGCGTTTCAAAATCCTGAATTTTACAGGGCCCAGGCGATGCGGTTGCCCACCTTTGGCAAGCCTAGGATCATTTCTTGCACGGAGCTTCATCCGCGTCATGTTGCACTGCCGCGCGGCTGTCTTGACGAGACCCTAGAGCTCCTAAGCTCCCATGGAGTCGTAGTGGAGTTCGAGGACCGGCGGGATGTTGGGGAGCCGCTATCGACACGCTTTCTTGGACATCTCAGTAAGCCACAGGCAGCCGCGGCGGACGCCCTTGAAGGCCACGACTATGGTGTGTTGGCTGCGACAACTGCTTTTGGCAAGACTGTGGTTGCGGCCGCACTTATTGCGAAGCGAAGACGCAACACACTTGTGCTTGTGCACCGTCGGGAACTCCTCACCCAATGGATCGAGCAGCTCAAGTCATTCCTGTCGGTCGATCCTGCCGCCATTGGTGTAATCGGTGGAGGTCGCCGGAGACCTACACGTGGGATCGACGTTGCGTTGATCCAAAGCCTGGTGCGCAAGGGTGAAGTATCAGATTTGGTCGGTGGGTACGGCCATCTGATCGTTGATGAATGTCACCATGTGTCAGCCTCGAGCTTCGAGGCTGTGGTGCGTCGCTCCAAAGCCCGATTTGTGCTCGGTCTTTCGGCAACTATTGCTCGCAAGGATGGAGATCATCCGATCATATTCATGCAGTGCGGACCGGTACGGCATAAAGTCGATGTCAAGTCTCAGGCTGTGACGCATCATTTCGACCACCGAGTGCGGTTGCGCGAAACCGGTTTTTGTCTTCATCCGGAAATGGAGACGGATCGCGCCGCGATGCCGACCATATATGCAGCGCTTGGGCGGGATGAGGATCGCAACGCTCTAATTTTCGACGACGTGCTGCTGGCTCTGGAGGCCGGACGGTGTCCTGTGATTTTGACAGAGCGGCGCGACCATTTGGAGCTGCTTCAAGCGCGCTTTAAAGGGTTCGTCCGGAACCTTGTTGTCTTGCGCGGCGGTATGACCGCTGGCGAACGCCGCGATGCCGAAATGGCAATGCGCGTATCTGAGGGTACCGAACGTCTTATCCTGGCGACTGGCCGTTACCTCGGCGAGGGCTTCGACGATCCGCGGCTCGACACACTGTTCCTAACGATGCCAATTTCCTGGAAAGGCACGCTCACACAATATGTTGGTCGACTCCATCGGAATCACTACAGCAAGAAAGAGGTGATCGTTTACGACTATGTGGACGCTTCCGTGCCTCTTCTCGCTCGAATGGCGGCGAAGCGGCAAGCAGGCTATAGGGCGCTGGGATATATCATTAAGTAATTGGGCACGTTTGGGAGACCTTGAATGCGTTCGTGGTCCACTAGTGAACGAGGGCGCGGATGGCTGTGAGCGAACGTTGCGCTGGACGCCGCGAGTTTCTGGTTGGCTGCTGTGGGGTCGGCGATCTTGGCCCCTTTCAAGCGCTCCGGAGCGGTGGGCACTCACGTGCCCGCGCAATATTGGAGGCTCGGTTTCCGTCGGCAAACAGACCACAGTAGCGGATGCGATGGAAGCTGTGCGGCAGGACGCGAATGAGGCAGCGGCGGATGAACTCGTGCGTGGCAACGGTCATCACCTACCTTGTAGCGGGCGCCGCCGTCGGTGCGATAGTTCTTGTATCTGAAGGTGGCATGACACAGTTGCCGTCAGACGCGATGAGCGGGCTGTTGGCGATGGCGGTGGGTATAGATATCGCACAGCGATCTTGTGCTTTGGCACAAAGCGGTCTTGATGGGACGTGAGGCGACTTTTGCCAGCACGATTTGCGGGCTTGATTACTACAGAAACGACTACAGAACGTCCGAGACACCAGAAAAATTGATAAGTTAAATCAAAACGTTAGACGGGAGATGGGCGATTCCTCTCGACCGCACCAGTAACCCTTCCGACACCTTTTCGTAGGTGAGTTGACGCAGTTGCGCGGTGCCGATTTATTCGAGCGGAACGGCATTTGTGGGCCATCAAGATTTCGCCAGAGGCGGGCACAGTGAAAAACCGAACGCCGCGCACTGTGCCGCTGCATGAGCACCTTATCGAGCAAGGCTTTGTCTATTTCGTGAACCGATGAGTCAAACCGCATCTCATTTTTCTTCCCGATTCCCGTGAAACTCAGAACGGCAGTAGGCTTATGTAACGTCATCCTATTAATCCATGTTCGTTTCTAGATTAGCTGAGAAGGGTCGTGGAGCACCTACAGAGTGCATATGCGGTCAAGAAGGCGATCGGCGGTTGCTGATTCGTGAGAGAACAAGGACTACATCGACACGCCGTAGTCATGATTTGCTTGCTGGAGATATTGGTTTTGAGGCCGCCGCATGATGCGCGACGGGTAACGCTGGTTAGGGTATGTGAGTTCACAAAAGCCTTACCTGCTTCCATTTGTAGGCTTAGGGAGCGTGCATGTTGCGGTGATATGAAATATCACCGTGCTCTCGGTGCCGCCGTCTGTTTCGTGAACGTCGCCACGATAGCATTACCAGTTGCCGACCAGACCGATCCTCGATCCAAGATTTGACGGAGCAAGCGGTCCAAAGCCGCGATACGATGCGGATAGCCAAGAATCCAGGGCGTGATCGAAAGTGAGAGGATGCGTCCCGAGCGATAGTGTTCGGCTTCCAGCATCAAACGGTCGCATGCCAGTAACGTTTGTTCGACGTAGGAGTCGACCATCAGATTATGCTGGACCAGAAGAAGTCTGTCGGACAATTCGTAGGTCAGCGGCATCGCGCACAGTTGCCCGGCGGGCGTGGTGATCACATACGGCATATCGTCGTTCGCCCAATCGGTGACGTAGGTAAAGCCCTGCTCAGCAAGAAGCGTTAATGTATTGCGCGAGTGTGACCGGCCGGGCGAATGCCATCCGGTGATCGTGGCTCCGCACGCTTTAGCCAGGGTCATATGGGAGGCCCGGATGAGCTCGCGCTCTTCGTCAATACCGAGACCGCCGTGGTGGAGGTGACCCATATCCTGGCCGTTGGCGATTAGCTCCCATCCACGTTTGGAAATTTCGTCGATGATGCGCGGATATCTGCCAGCGATCTCGGCATTGACGGCCGCGGTCGCGGGCAGGCCAAGGTCGTCGAGCACTCGCATGATGCGGTAAATGCCAATACGCAAGCCGTAATCGCGGCCGCTGTAGTTCCACAGATCCGGGTAAACCGCGGCCGGCGCTCCCAAAGGACGGAAGGGCTGGGCCGCAGCATCGAGCGGAAAGAACTCAACCGGTACCGTGATCCATAGTGCGATGGGTTCTCCGCCCGGCCAGGAGACTGGAGGCCGTTGAATAGTCGGTGCGTGCGGGAACCAGGTGTGGTCGAGCCCACGCCGGCGACGAGGATAAGTCATCCGATCTGTCATTTTCCGCGTGCGCTTGTCGCGGCTTTATAATTTACAAAGTCGTCGTAATGGTGCCGGTAGTACCAGTCTGCGATTTCGCCAGCAGTCGTCAGCCAGACATCGGGGTGCGACGTTACATGGTAGAGAACATCGTGTAGTGCAGAAATCCGGTGCGGTTGCCCGACAACAAACGGATGAAGCGGCACACATAGCACCATGCCACTGTCTTTTCCCTCTCGGTATAATTGATCGAAGCTCGTTTTGATCATGGCTGCCCAATTGTCAGCCGAATATCCCCGCACTCCCATCACTCGGATGTCGTTGATCTCGGTCGAGTAGGGTACTGTAATCAGCCGGCCACCGCGTACTTTGATCGGGATCGGCTGATCATCCGGCACCATGTCGACCGCGTAGGTAATGCCGAACTCGGGCAGTAAATCAAAGAAAGTCTCCGTCGAGCTCAGCGCGGGCGCAAGCCAGCCAGTGACCGTCCGTCCGCTCTGCCGCTTGATTGTCTCAAGACTGTCAGCGATGACCTGCCTGACCTCATCCTCGGACATGCCGTAAATCAGCCGAGTGTTGTATAAGCCGTGACTAAACAGCTCCCATTTCATTCGGACGCATGCGTCGACAATCTCGGGCATATGGTCGCACACAGCGGCATTCAGCGAAACGCTTGCGCGGACTCCGAATTTATCAAGGGCGTCCATGACGCGCCAAACGCCGGATCGATTGCCATAGTCACGCAACGAATAGTTCAGCGTGTCAGGCGTCGGACGCGGCCATATCGGTCGGCCCTGTCCGTCCGGCGGCTCGAGCTCGTAAAACTCAATGTTGGGGCACACCCAAAAGGCCACCCGTGCCGCTTTCGGCCACTGGATTTTGGGGCGATCAATAAAGGGCAGATAGTCGTAACGGTCAGGATCGCGCAGCATCTCCACGCCCCTCAATGACAGAAGCGATCGTCGCAGAACACCGACATGCGGCCTCGGTTGACACCCAACATCAGTGATGTTTCACTGTAATTTAAAGGATTGGAAGTCCCGACGGCAAGGAGTTTGCGAATGAATTCTGCGAGCGATTCCTTTGTCTTGATGGGAGGGCACGTCCTTGATGCCGAACAGGGAATCGATGGCATCGCCGACGTTCATATCGCAGGCAAGAAGATCGTGCATGTGGGATCGCGTGAGCCGGCGCCGAACGCGAAAATCGTCGACGTTTCGGGCGCATATGTGAGTGCCGGATGGGTCGATATCCATGTTCATGCCTATGGCACGCTCGGCTTTGCTAATCCCGACACCGTTGGCGTCTATCAGGGAGTTACGTCCTTCGTCGATGCCGGCGGTCCAGGCATTGGCGTGCTTGACCAGTTCATGGAACTGCTTGGGCACCTTGAGACGAGCCTCTATGCAGGCGCCTTCATCCGGCCAATGGGATTGCTCGGCCTTAATTTCATCGAAGGTAACGTCCGAACGCTCGGCGAAGTGCCGATCACGCGGTGGGTGGATTTCGCCCAACAACATCGAGACATGCTGCGCTACATCAAGTGCAACGCGATGGGCGATTACGGTCCTGGCACCTTGAAGCTCACAAAGGGACTTGCGCAGATCCTAGATTTGCCACTGTACATGCATATCGGTGAGTTTCAGTTGCAGAACCCCGAAATTCTTTTGGCTCCGGAAGCCTTCCGTATCGCCGAAGCAGGCGACATGATCACTCACCTTTATCATGGCAATCTCGGCAAGGTGATTGACGAAAAGGGTAAGGTTCTACCCGTTGTTCGCGACGCGGAGCGCCGGGGCGTTGTCTTCGACCTCGGCTTTGGGGGCTATAATTTCTCGTGGGACGTGGCCGAGACGGCCTTCGCGCAGGATCTCGTCCCGCACACGATCAGCTCGGATCTGCAACAGTTCAACGTCGTCCGTCCTGTCAAATCACTCGCCAACGTCATGTCCGCCATGCTTCGCCTGGGACTGACGTTGCCGCAAGTGATCGAACGCGTGACCCGCAATCCAGCGAGGGCCATTTCCTTGACCGATCGGGCAGGCAGCCTGAAGGCGGGGTTGCCGGCAGACATCACAGTCTTCCGCGTCAATTCTGGCGACTTTGAAATCTTCGACTGTTACACCAAATCTCGAAAAGCGGAAAAAGAAATCGAGCCTCTCGTCACTTTCAAGAACGGCAAGCGGTTCGACGTCGATATGGCGATGGGCCAAAACGAAAGCAATTGGTTTTTGCAGATCGCTGAAGATCATATTCCCGACCGAGCGAGTGCACTTTCCGCGGCGCAAAGGAAGTTCCTAAGTTCTCTGGCGGCTCGCCTGAGGGCGACGTCCTGGGAGGTTTCTAACGCGGAACGGTTGGATATTGAGAAAGCCCTTGAGCTCCAGGAGATGTTCCATCAGGAGCGGACGGTTCACGGATTACACCTGAAGGCCGCGCTGGAAGCGGTATACGCCTGCTTCCTCGATCAGCCCTTCACCATGCAAATCGGTCTTCTTCTTGTGCGGTTGGATCAGCCATTTGCGGTCGACCGGCTTCGCAATGTTTCCAGCAAGCAGCATCTCGCAGCGTAGGCAGGTGAGCAGCTAGCATGTTGAATGCCAACCCATCGGCGACTTCGTCGGAACCAGAGGCTGCAGGAAACTCGCAAATGACGGAACAGCCCTGGCATCAGTTGGGGGGCATTCGTGTCGACAATGCCAAGTACCCGGCCCGCGCCAGTTTCCAAGGCGAGGGCATTGTGATCTTCAAAACCAAATTGGGATGGCGGGGGGTGCAGCGAGCTTGCCCGCATATGCAAGCGACGATGATGAATGCCGAACTGATCGCAAATGATACTATGGTGCGCTGCCCCCTGCACGTGTTCACGTTCAAACTGTCCGACGGCAAAGGTGTGAATTGCCCTGGCTTTAAGGTAACGATTTACGAAATCAAGGAAGAAGACGGGAAATTCTTCGGCAGAGTTGCGAACTAGCGGAGACGGCTCTCGGAGCAACAGAAATGACCGCCGTTGAAACGCAAGGGGCCAAATTCACCGGCGCGAGACGCAAGCGCAGTCTGGGAAGGTTCTGGATCGTCGCAGTCCAGCTTTCAATCCTGATCGCCTTATTGTTGGCTTGGCAGCTAGGGGTGAGCGATGCAGCCTTGCCGTATTTCAGCAGACCCACACTGGTCGCGGCGCGGCTTTACGACTTACTCACCCACCATGACATTTATCGGCACATGTACGTGACGTTGGTCGAAATCGCGATGGGTTATGCCCTTGGTGCTGCATTTGGCCTTGCTCTTGGATTTATCCTTGGACGATCTCGCTTTCTTTCGGCTACTCTTCAGCCCTACATCATCGGTCTTTACAGCATACCCAAGATAGCTCTGGCGCCGGTTTTCATCGTTTGGCTCGGGCTGGGCATAGCCTCCAAGGTCGCCGTCGTCTTTGTTGCCAGTTTCTTTCTCGTCTTCTTTAATACTTATGCCGGCCTCCTGGCAGTTAACGAGGAACTGGTGCGGCTAGCGCGCCTCATGGGCGCTTCCTGGCCTCAGACGCTCTGGCGCGTCATTGTCCCCGCCGCCGCGCAGCAAATTTTTCTCGGTCTCCGGACGGCCGTGCCCTATGCCGTGATTGGCGCGGTGATCGGTGAATACATCGGCGCGAACGAAGGTTTGGGCTATTTCATTCTTTACGCGTCGCAAACCTACGATGCGCCCGCGCTCTTCGCCGGGATCATCATCCTTGTTGCCATCGTCTTTGCTGTGAACTTCGGCTTGAACTGGCTCGAAGGCCAAGTGATCAGATGGAGAAAAGTGACGGATCAGACGGTGCAAATATGATGCAAATATCGAGACGGTGGCGGGTAGTCATTGGCATGACACTTGCTCAGATTGCCGGAGGACAGTGACGATTAAAAAGACGAGGGGGAGTTTCACGATGGAACGCAGACAGTTTCTCAAAAGCGCGGGTTCAGCTGGCTTGGCGTCGGCTCTTTTGCTTCGGCCGGGATATGCCCAAGACGTAAAGCCAGTAGTGAAGGGTGTGTATGCGGCACCCGGTCTGTCTTTCGCCGCTATCTTCCTCGCCCAGCGGGCGGGACTCTGGGAGAAGAATGGCGTCACTGCCGAGATGAGGCAGGTCCAAGGCGGCCCGCTGTCAATGGTCGCCGTGACCAATGGTGAAGCAACTTTTGGCAGTGTGGCGTCTACTGACCCGGTGGTCGGCTGGAGCAAGGGTATAAAGACTCTGGTAGTCGGCGCATTCACCGGTTCGCTCGTGATGCAATACACGGCGCGCAAGGACTGGCTATCGCGGGTCGGATTGTCAATGAGCAGTCCGCTTTCAGACAAATTGAAGGCTTTCAAGGGCGCGCGCATCGGAGCTTCAACGATCGGCGGCGGACCCGCACAGTACACCCGTTACCTTGCCCGCTCAGTTGGTCTCGATCCCGAGCTCGACATGAAAATACTCGCCGTCGGTTTTGGCGCCGCGCGGATGGCTGCTTTACGAACGGACCAAGTCGACGTCACCTGCGGGGATTCGCCCGAAGCGGATCAGGTCGAGCTGGAAGGCTTTGGCGAAATGTTCATCAACCCC
>JASHVC010000424.1 GCA_030039655.1 Xanthobacteraceae bacterium
ATGGCCGCTCGCTCGTCGTCGAGGTCGCCAGCAACGACGGCTATCTGCTGCAATACTTCAAGGAGCGCGGCATCGGCGTTCTTGGTGTCGAGCCGGCCGCCAACGTCGCCAAGGTGGCGCAAGACAAGGGCATCGCCAGTGAGGTTGCGTTCTTCGGCGTCGAAACCGCGCGCCGACTCGCCGCAGCCGGCAAATCCGCCGACCTTATGGCAGCGAACAACGTGCTCGCCCATGTACCCAACCTGCATGATTTCGTCGCCGGCTTTAAGGTGCTGCTGAAACCGGCTGGCACCGCCACTTTTGAATTTCCGCATCTGCTGCGCCTGATCGAGGAACGGCAATTCGACACGATCTATCACGAGCATTTTTCGTATTTTTCATTTCTTGTCGTCGACAAGATTTTTGCCCAGCACGGACTGCGCATTTACGACGTGGAGACCTTGCCGACGCACGGCGGCTCGCTGCGCCTGTTCGTCTGCCATGCCGATGCGCCCTTTGCCGGCACCGGCAAGGTCGACACGCTGATCGCCAAGGAGCGCGCGGCCGGCCTCGACCGCATCGACACTTATGCAAGGTTCGGCAACACGGTGATCGACATCAAATGCGAACTGCTCGATTTTCTGATCGAGGCGCGCAAGAACGGTAAATCGGTCGTCGGATATGGCGCGCCGGCAAAGGGTAACACGCTGCTCAATTATTGCGGCGTTGGGCCGGAGCTTCTTTCCTATACGGTGGACGTCAGCCCGCACAAACAGAGCCGCTATCTCCCGGGCGTCCAGATTCCGATCTACGCGCCGGAGCACATTTTACAGACGAAGCCACACTATGTGCTGATCCTGCCGTGGAACATCAAAGAAGAAATCATGGATCAGATGGCCGCGATTAGGCAGTGGGGCGGCCGCTTCGTTACGGCGATTCCGAAACTGACGGTTCTGCCTTGACGGAAAGAAGATGAGGATCAGTCCAACGGCGCTCCCAGGGGTGATGATCGTGAGCGCCACAGCAAACAAAGATGAGCGCGGCGTATTTGCCCGCACCTATGACGCTGCAGCCTTTGCGGCAGCCGGGCTGCCGACCGAATGGCCGCAATGCAACACATCTTGGAATGCACGCAAGGGTACGCTGCGCGGCCTGCATTTCCAAGCGTCGCCGCGCCCCGACCCTAAGCTCGTCCGCTGCACGCGCGGCCGGATTTTTGATGTCGCGGTCGATCTACGTCCGGACTCCCCGACGTTTCGGCGTTGGACGAGCACGGAACTCTCTGAGGGCAATCGCGACGCGTTGGCGATTCCGGCGGGCTGCGCGCATGGATTTCTCACGCTGGAGGACAGCTGCGAGGTCTTCTACATGATGGGCGAAGTCTACGTGCCCGAACTGGCGAGCGGCGTGCGCTGGAACGATCCGACGTTCGCCATCAAGTGGCCGGCCGAGCCGGTCGCCATGTCGGAGAAGGACATGCGCTGGCCGGATTTTCGCGCATGATGCGCGTGCTGATTACCGGCCCGTCGGGTTTCATCGGCACTCATTGCCTGCGCAGACTGCTGGTGGAAGATTGTGAAATCCATGCGGTGAATCGCGCGGGGACGGGCGAGCACAACGCTCGGGTGGCATGGCATGGCGCGGATCTGCGCGATTCAGCGCAAGCTTCCGCGCTGGTGGCCAAGGTACGGCCGACGCATCTTCTGCACTGTGCATGGGTCGCGACGCCGCGCGTCTACGCTCATTCACCGGAGAATGCCGATTGGCTGCAGTCGGGCATCGCTATGGCGTTTGCGTTTGGCGCGCATGGCGGTACCCGCTTCGTCGGGGTGGGCAGTTCGGCCGAGTATGATCCGGCCGATGCGCCGTGCGTTGAAGACCAGACTCCGATCCGGCCGGCCACGATCTATGGCAAATGCAAGGCGGCATGTTGGCTGGGGATCCAGGCTGCAGCACAGCAGCACGGATTCTCCGCAGCGTGGGGCCGGCTGTTTCTGCCTTACGGGCCCGGCGATCCGCCGCAACGCCTGGTGCCGACCGTACTTGCGGCGCTCCGCGCCGGAAAACCGGTGCCAACGACCCACGGAACGCAACTAAGAGATTTCATCTACGCACCGGATGCGGCCGATCTTTTGGTTCGCCTATTGCTGTCCGCGGAAAGCGGAGCCTTCAACGTCGGCACTGGGCGTGCGACGACGATCCGGTTCGCCATCGAATATCTCGCTTCGCGCAGCGGTAGGCCGGAACTGCCCCAATTCGGTGCCATGGCGCCGGCGCCGGGCGAGCCCGCGGTCCTCGTTGCCGACATGACGAAGGTGCGAGACCGGCTAGCGTGGTCGGCCCCTACGGACGTTCGACAGGGGCTCGACGAAATTCTCCGAGCATGATCCGGAAAAGTGGATGCGCTACCCGCGCAATGGTCTCGCCTTGCGCCACATGGTCAACGTGCCCGCCAGCATCGGCATCAGGGCGTAATAGAAAATCTTTGAGGACGACGCGGCCAGGATTTGGTCTCTTTTCCCGGCATTCAGTGCGTCTCTGCACATCCAAACACGATAGGCGATCCTAATTTTTCGGCTCGTCCGGTTCGCCCAGGTATTTTGGATATACGGCTTTTGCCCGTACACATTGAACAAGCGCACGTTATCGTCGATCAGCGCTCCGGTCTTGATGTTTTGCTGTGACATCTGCCCGGCGTATTGACGGATCGCGCAAACTTCATCGGGCAGGCTGACCATCAGTCCTTTCTCCAGCAGATAGAACCACATTTCCAGATCCATCAGGTGCGGCAGTGATTCTTGGAAACCGCGTTGCACCGCTTTTCTGCGAAACATCACCGCACTCGGCTCGCCGAT
>JASHVC010000425.1 GCA_030039655.1 Xanthobacteraceae bacterium
GAGCGCGAGAAAATCTACCTTGCGCAATCCATGGGGCTGGGCTCCGTGGCGACCTTCTTCAAGATCCAATTGCCCAATGCGCTGCCTTCGATCTTCGCTGGGCTGAAAATCTCCATCACCTTCGCGGTGGTTGGCGCTGTGGTCGGCGAGTTCGTCGGCGGCCAGGGCGGCCTCGGCTATCTGTTGCTGATCGCCAACGGCAACATGGATACGGCTCTGCTGTTCGCCGGCATCGTGGCGCTTACGGTGCTCGGCGTCGTGCTGTTCGCGCTCATCGGTGTGGTCGAGCGGCTGGTCCTGCCGCCCCACGCGGTGGAAAGCGCAACGTTTGGCAAAGAGACGATGTAAGCCGTTCGGCTCGCACGCTTAGAGAGCGACCTTACGCAGGAAGCCGTCGACGCTGCCGCGCAGGTTGTCGGCGGCCTTCTCGACTGTCGCCGACGCGGCCAACACCGTGTCGGCCGAGGTGCGCATGTCGCTAATGGCGCCGGATACTTGCTGCATCCCGGACACCACCGACTTGGTGCCGGAGGCCGCCGCTCCGACGTTGTTTGAGATCTCGTTGGTGGCGGCGTGCTGCTCCTCGACCGCCGCTGCGATGGCCGCGGTGAATTTTTGAATTTCCTGCATGCGGTCGGCAATGCTGGCGATGGCCCTGACAGCGCTTTGGGTCGAGGATTGCACCGCCGCGATTTGAGCGGCGATGACTTCCGTCGCCTTTGCGGTCTGCACGGCGAGAGCTTTGACTTCGGAGGCCACGACCGCGAAGCCCTTGCCGGCCGTTCCTGCGCGCGCCGCTTCGATCGTGGCATTGAGCGCGAGGAGATTCGTCTGTCCGGCGACGCTTTGAATGAGCTTGACCACGTCGTCGATCTTTTGCGTCGCCTGGGCGAGGCCGGCGATCTCTACGTTGGTTGACTGCGCCTCGTTGGCGGCAGCCCGCACCACGTCGGCCGCGCGCAACAGTTGGCGGTTTATTTCGGCGATTGATCTCGTCAATTCCTCAGCCGCGGCTGACGCCGTGTCGACGCGGCTGAACGCCTCATTGGACGTCTGCACCGCGCCCGCGGTATGCTTTTCGGTTTCGCTCGAGGTGGCCGACAGCGCCGTGGCTGTCGACTTCAGTGCTCCAACGCCGTCGGCCACGGCCGCCAGCACGCCCTCGACGCTTTGACGAAACCACGCAATGGCCTCATCGATGACGGCGCGGCGGGCCGCCTGCTCGCCCAGCAGCGCGTTTTGCCGCTCCGCCTTGCTGCGCTCGGTAATGTCGTCGTGGGTGCCGATCCAATAATCGCCGCCCGGAATAGGCCGGTTGACAACCGCGATCGAGCGCCCGTCAGGCAGTTCGGCCACGAAGCTTACGACATTCCCGGCCGCCATGCTCTGCCGCAGTTCGGCGCAATATTGTTCGGGGTCGCGGACCAGGCTGCCCGACTTGGCGCGGTGTGCGACGATCTCCACCAAAGAGGCGCCAGGCTTCACCACATCGGCGGACAGCCCGTACATCGCCAGATATCGATCATTGCGGACGACGAGACGGCCGGCGTGATCAAACATAACCACGCCTTGGGTCATGTTGTTGACCGCCACGTCGAGAAGCCGTCCCTTGTGATTGAGCCCGTCTCCCGAAAGCCCTGCGCGGCGCAACAGCGAGGCGGCGGCGAGCCCCAGCAGAAAACAAACAAGACCGGCAGCTATGGTCAGCCACCAATCCTCCGTTACCAATTCTGCAGCGATTCCCAGCATCGTGTCTCGTGCCGTCCGGCCGGGAGGACCTGATGGCTCAATGGATAGACCACATCCATTTAAGCTGTGTTAATCGACGGTTGTACCTGCTGCCGCTGCTGATCGTCTGAAAATGTCGCATTACCTTGGTGGATCGAGAGTTCCAGATCGCGGCGTCGCGCTTTGGCCCCCTTTGCTGCGAGCTGTGATTGAAGTGAAAAACAGCATGTGCCAAGTACCGGTGGAGTTACGACGAAAAGAGAGCTACGCTGCTGCATTGCGATGAGCATAACGTCCTTGGCTTGCCGAAGCTAAAGAATGCCGCGAAGCATTTTCTCAATTGACGTTGAGGACTGGTTCAATCTGTCGGGGACCGGACTGGAGCCTCCACCGTCGGAATGGGATAGGCTCGAAAGCCGCGTCGAAAAGAATTTTCGCCGCTTGCTTGAGCTCTTGGCAGAAGGCGGCGGAACCGCCACGTGTTTCTTCATAGGCTACTTCGGCAAGCGATTTCCGCACCTAGTCCACGAGGCTATCCGCGCGGGACACGAAATTGCGTCTCACAGCTATTTTCATCGGCTGATCTACGAAATGTCGCCCGCCGAATTTTATGAAGATGCCGTCTCGTCGCGCAAACTTCTTGAGGACATTTCGGGCCGTCAAGTTCGGGGATTTCGCGCTCCGGCGTTTTCAGTCACCGCGCACACGCCATGGTTCTTCGAGAAGCTCACGGAAGCCGGCTACCAATACGATTCGTCAGTCTTCCCGGCCCATCACCAGACCGGCGGTCTGGCAACGAACAAGTTTGAACCCCACAGCGTTGAGACCCCTGCGGGCACGATTGCGGAATTCCCAATCACGGTGGTGCGGGCGCTGGGAACGCCGCTGTGCTTCTTCGGCGGCGGATATTTGAGGCTGTTTCCCTATCGCCTGACGCGAACCATGGGCCGGCGGGCTCTGAACGAGGGTCGCCCGGTTGTTTTTTACGTTCATCCGCGCGAGATCGATCCCGACCAGCCGCGGCTTCCGCTCAGCCGTCGACGCATGTTCACCTGCTACGTGAACCTTCGTTCCACGGAGCCGAAGATCGAGCACATCCTGCGCGATTTTGAGGTATCCTCATTCGAGAACTACATAGCCAGCACGACGGTACAATAACCGGCAAACTGCTCTACGACCAACGCGGCGCCAACCGACGGCACATTCACATCACGTCAAAATCCGCCGCTTCAAAATGA
>JASHVC010000027.1 GCA_030039655.1 Xanthobacteraceae bacterium
TAACCGGCAATTGCGTTCTGCTGCGGCCGGAGAGCCGCGGCTATGTGCGCATCAAGTCGGCCGATCCACGCGAGGCTCCGGCCATCAACCCGAACTATCTGGCGACCCAGAAGGACCGCGACACCATCACGGCGGGCGTTGCCGCCATGCGCCGGATCTTTCAGGCGCCCGCCATGGCACGCTACATCGCCGAGGAGATCGAGCCGGGGGCGCAGTGCGACAACGACGACGAATTGCTCGATTTCATCCGCCGCCGCGGCTCCACCACCTATCATCCGGTCGGCACCTGCCGCATGGGCCAGGATCCGAAGGCCGTTGTCGATGAGCGACTGCGGGTTCGCGGATTCTCAGGCCTACGCATAGTCGATGCCTCCATCATGCCAGCGGTGGTCTCCGGCAACACCAACGCAGCCACGATCATGATTGCCGAGAAGGGTACTGACATGATCCTGGAAGACACTAGGACTAAAACATCGGCTACCGCCCATGCGGCTTAAAGGGATGAATATGCCAAAAGAAGTCGGCTTAAATAGATACAGATTTTCCGGTCCTAATTCTCGGACCCTGAAAAAGTATCCTCGATCATTGGCGAGATCGAGCTTTCGCCCGATCCGCGGTCGACCATGTCCGCTGATATGCTTGGTGAAGGCGTGAGTCCTTGTTGCGCCACATCGTGAGCCCAAGTATCGCCCCCGCACTTTATTGGAATCTCGAGCGCGGCGTTGAAGTCAGCCCTAGCTCGCTCCAGGTCTCCCACCTTCTGGTACGCTAATCCACGCGCCGCGAATGCGCTCATAAAGATTGGATCGAGTTTTACGGCCTGGCTGAATTCAGCGATTGCCTCATCCCGATGATCCTGCAGAAGCTTGGCAAAGCCCCGCGCGTAATGGGCCAATGGGTATTTGTCATTGATTTGAATCGCCAGATCGAAATCGGCGAATGCCTGTTCAAATGACCCCTTTCTCGCGTACATGGAGCCGCGCATCGCCAGGGCAAACGTATGCTTGGGATTTATCTGAAGGACTTGGGTGTAGTAGGAGACCGCCCGATCCAGCTCGTTCTTTTTTGCGTAGAAGCTCCCGAGATTGGCGTAAGGCGCCGTCAGCTTGGGAGCTAGCCGCGTCGCCTGCTCAAAATCGGCTACCGCGCGGTCAAGCTCGCGCATGTTCAGATAGACAATACCGCGATAATTGTACGCCAGTGCAAATTTTGGACTGAGCTGGATCGCATGGTCTAAGTCGGCGATGGCACGGCCGAAGATGCACTCCCTCCCGTAAGCGGCGCCGCGAGTCGCATAGGAATTAGGATAATTCGGATCAGCCTCGACACCTGCATTGGCGTCGAAGATTGCGCGGTCGAGACTACCCAAGTTGAGGAACGACAGGGCCCGAAGATCGTAGGCAGGAGCATAATTTGGCCGCTGCATGATCACGTGGTCAAAATCGATAATGGCGAAATTGTATCTGCTGAGCTTTCCGTAAGCGAAACCACGGTCAAAATACGCCATGGTCAAATCCGGAGCCAGATTGATCGTCTCGGTGAAATCCGAAACCGCACCTTTGAAATCGCCCGTTCGCTCTAGGGCAAG
Source organism: Xanthobacteraceae bacterium (assembly GCA_030039655.1). The sequence continues at coordinate 1,589 of JASHVC010000027.1, forward strand.
TCCTCGGTTGAAATAGGCCGTCGTACGATCCTTGGGGTTCGTTTGCGTCGCCGCAATCATCGTTGAACAAGCGGAAACTCTTTCGTTCAGATCATTGTCTTTGCTCGTACATTGACGATAGGCCGGCGGCGGCTCTCCCGCAGCAGTCGACAGGACATTGAACAAACAAGCGAAAGAAACGACGAAGAGCGCACAGCGTAATCGAGCCTTGAGGAAAGACATTGGCCTGCTGCCCTGAAGTCGAAGCCCTTTAGGACTTGTCCATCGCGTTGTCGGCGACGAGTTCGGCGCCGTTAATATAGCTCGCCGCGTCAGAAACCGCGAACACGATGAGATTGGCGATTTCTTCGGGCGCCCCCCAGCGCGTGTCGCGAGCCCCCTGATTGGTCGACCATTGCGCTCGCTCGTGTGCGGCCTCGTCGGCGCTGAGCTTTCTTTTGGCAACCTCGCGTTCCCATTTGGCAAAGCGCTCGGGCGTATTAATAAAGCCCGGAATCACGCAGTTGACGCGGATGTTGTGCGGCGCAAGCTCGTTCGCCAGCACTTTGGAAAAACGTATTTCGGCGGCTTTCGCCGGCCCCGTACAAGATGACAGGAACGGCGGGTTCAGTGTCATGATCCCGGTCTCGCCGCTCACGTTGAGGATGCGGCCGCCACCTTGGGCGATCATCATCGGCACAATACGCTGACAAATGCGGAATTGGGCGAAGAAATTGATCGCCATACCCTCGACGAGTTCTTCGTCAGTCACATTAAGAAACGGCTTGTAGGTGCCCGTGCCCGCATTGTTGACCAGAATGTCGATGCGCCCAAGTTTGTCGCGCACGATCTGGGGAATCCGTTCGATCTGTTCGACTTTTGTCACATCGAGCGGTTGCGTTTCGATCTTCATCTGCGTGGTCTGCATGATGTCACGAGCTGCTTCCGCAAGTGCCGCCTCCCGGCGCGCGCAAATCAGTACCTTCACGCCTTCCCGCGCCAGCGCCCGCGCCGTCTCCAGACCTATCCCCTTGCTCCCGCCGGTGATGAGCGCCGTCTTGCCTGCAAGCCCCAGTTCCATTGCCCTCTTCCTTGCGCCGCCTCCCGCTGACGGCTGCGTCGATAAAGAAGCAATCGCCGTGGGTCCTATCCCACGCGAAAATGACAGCTTATCGCGCTTTGCGCTCCATCGGGCGGAGGATATAGTACGACGCAAAGTGTCAAAGAACACGACAAACTGCGGGAGTGAACGAAAGCAAACTCGAGGAGGAAATCAAAATGAAGCTGACTCGTCGTCAAGCGCTGAAGTCTGCCGGCGCCGCAATTGTTGTGAGCAGCCTGGCTAAGCCCGCAATCGCGGCTAAAGATTCGATCCCGATCGGCTATTTGCCGGCGCTGACCGGCCCCTCGTCCTCCACCGGCGTCGGCATCAACCGCGGAATTCTATTGGCGGTGAAGGAGATCAACGACGCCGGCGGCATCGACGGCCGCCCGCTGGAGCTGATCACCCGCGATACGCAAAGCGATCCTACCAAGGCCGTCAATGGCGCGGCCGAACTGACCCGCGGACAAAATGTGAGCGTCGTATTCGGTCCGGTCAATTCTGGCGAGTCGCTCGCGGTGGTACCGCTGCTCGCGCGCACGAATACACCGCAGGTGCATCCGTGCTGGGTCGACACTCTGACCGACGTGCAGAAATATCCCATGTGCTTCCGCAATGCCCCCACTAATCAGCAGATCGGCGGCGCGGCGAACCGGTATGTGGTCGAAGTGCTCAGCCGCAAGAAGGTCGCGGTCATCAGCGACACTACCGGCTACGGCACCGCGTCGGTCAACGCTTATGTGCCGATGCTCAAGGCCAGAGGCGCCGAGGTGGTCTATCAAGGCAACGTCGACGCCGCCAATCCCGACCTTAAGCCTGAGTTGTTGCGCATGCAGTCCGCAGGAGCGGAAGCCATCATGCCCTGGAGCGTGAATGCGGGCTTCCTGTCGCGCATTATCAACACGCGCGGCGACATGGGCTGGGACGTACCCATCGTCGGTCAGACGACGCTTGGCTCCGGTCAGACGAAAGCCTTGCTGGAAAAGCCCGAATATTGGGCGAAGGTCTATCCCAACAATTTCCGCCCGGTTTGCTACACGCCGGGTGGCAAGCTTCCGGATCGTACCACGGAGTTCCTCGGCCGTCTGAAGAGCGCCAACATCGATATGGGCGACACGCTGCTGTGGTGGATCGCCCTTGGCTACGACTCGCCGCGCATGATCGCCCAGGCGATGAAGGCGGTCGGCACCGAGCCGGCCAAGCTCGTCGAGTATCTCAATGCGCTCAAGGGATTCCCGGGCGTGTACGGGGACATTACCTTCAGCCCCGAAAGGCACGACGGCTATCCGGACGAGGAAGTGGTCATGGTCGAGGCCAACTCGCTCAAGGACGGCGCGTTCAATCTGGCACCGGGCTACAACGCTTGAGCCGATGGTCCAGTCGATTGTTCTGTCCGGGGTGGCGGTCGGTTGCATCTACGCACTGATCGGCATCACCTACAACGTGATGTTCTCCGCCTCGCGCGTGTTCAGCTTCACGGCTGGCACGCTCGGCATGCTCGGCGGCGTGCTCGGCTCGCTGTTCATCAGCCGCATGGGCATGCCGGCGGCGGTCGGCTTCCTCCTTGCACTGGCCGGCGGCGCTCTGCTCGGCCTCGTCACCGAGATCGTCGCGGTGCGGCCGGTGCTGCGGAGCCTGGATCAGCATCTCTATGTGCTCTCCACCCTGGCGCTAGCGCTGATGGTCCAGCAGTTCATTGCCATCAAGTGGGGCACGGATGCGCGGCCGTTTCCCCGGCTGATCGATATCGGTTCCAGCAGCTTCGATCAGCGATTCTGGCTACCGATGGCGGCCTGTGTGGTGGTGATTGTTGGGTTAGAGCTGCTGTATCGCCGCACGCTGGTGGGCCGCGCCTTTCTGGCAATCGCCGAGGACACTTACGCGGCGCGCGCCCTCGGCCTGCCGGAACGCAGCTTGCGCATGGCGAGCTACGCGCTCGCCGGCATTATCGGCGCGCTTGCGGGCTTCGCCGGCGGTGAATTGTTGCTGGCTTTCTTCGGCAATGCGCCCATGCTCACCTTCTATGGTTTCGTTCCGGTCGCGCTCGGCGGCATGGGCAACAATCGCGGTGCAGTGGTTGCCGGCCTCCTGCTCGGGCTGTTTCAGCAAGCCGCAAACTTTCTGGTGGGCGGCATCTTCGCCTCGGTAGCCGTCTTCACCGTGTTCATCATTGTCCTGCTGGTGCGCCCCGAGGGTCTCGCCGGCGCCGCAGCCCAGCGCCGCGTTTGATGGATATCCCGGCCGCACAATTTCGCGCGAGCCGGGCTCAAGGGCTCGGCTCGCTGAATGTTATCAGCACTGGCCTCCCCTTTCTTGCGCTCCTGCTTGTCGGCGCCACTTTCCCGTTGTTCGGCGGCGGCTACTGGGGGGTGATCGCGACCCGCGCCTGCGTCTACTGGGTGCTGGTGTCCGGTCTCAACCTCGTAGTCGGCTTTGCCGGTCAGATCGCCATCGGTTGGGTCGCGCTGCTCACGCTCGGCGCCTACACCACGAGCGTTCTCGCGGCCGGCAATGTCACGCCGCCATTTCCGCCCTATCTGGCGCTGGCGGCAGCGGCCTTGGTCGGCGCCGTCTTCGGTTTGATCGTCGGTTTGCCCGCGTTACGGCTGCGCACGTTCTATTTCGCCATCACCACGCTGGGCTTCGCCACTATTGTCACTCAAGTGGCGCTGGCTTGGCAAAGCGTGACGGGCGGTGGCGTGGGCGTTCCCGGGCCCGTGTTCCCAGAGCCGTTCTCTTCGTTGTGGGGTTTCTATTATTTCTGCTTCGGACTGGCCGCGATCTGCACCTGGATGACGGCGAATATCGCGGCGAGCCGGTTCGGCCGCGCGCTCACCGCAATCCGTGATGCGGAAGTCGCGGCTGAAGCCAGCGGCATCTCGAAGCCTACTCTGCTGACATGGGTGTTTCTGTTCAGCGGCGCGGTCGCGGCAGTCGCGGGCGGACTGTTTGCCTCGTTGCAGTCTTACATCACACCAGACGCGTTCACACTCGACCTTTCGGTGCTGTTCTTCATCGCCATCCTGATCGGCGGCCGCGGATCCATTCTGGGGCCACTGCTCGGCATCATTTTGCTGACGGTGCTGCCGGAATTCGCTGCGCCGTTGGTAGCCTGGTCGACGTTTTTGTATGCGGCGCTGCTGCTGGTCATCGTGCTGGCGATGCCGGGCGGAATTGCGGAGATTTTAGACTTCAAGAACCGTCGCCCTCTGGCGAGCCATCGCGCCATCATCCCGCGGCCTGACCTACTCCCACAGCTCCTCGGTGCGCCAAACGGCGCAGCTGGCACCTTGACGCTGGAACAGGTGGCCCTGAGCTTCGGCGGCGTGCACGCCATCGACGGCCTCGATCTCGAGATCCGTCCGGGACAAGTGCACGGATTGATCGGTCCCAATGGCAGCGGCAAGACCACGACACTAAACGTCATCTCCGGCTATTATGCGCAGCAGTCTGGCGCGGTCAGGCTCAACGGCGCGGCGCTGCCGGTATTCGCACGCGAGCGGCGCGCACGGATGCGAATTGCGCGCACGTTCCAGACCCCGCGTATAGTCGGCTCCGCGTCGGTGCTGGAGAACGTGATGATCGGCGGCACCATCGACGGCGAAGCCACCTTCGTCGAGTCATTATTGTCGCTACCGCGCCATCGGCGTGACGAAGCCATGTTGCACGACACCGCCATGTTGGCGCTGACCATCGTCGGACTGGTACAACTCGCGCCGGTGCGCGCCGATCGGCTGCAGCACAGCGAGCTGCGTTTCACCGAGATCGCCCGTGCCTTGATGCTTCGCCCGGCGTTCCTGCTGCTGGACGAGCCGGCGGCCGGACTCTCGGCCGACGAAATCGCGCGGCTTGGCGCACTGGTCGTGGCCATCGCCCGCGCCGGCACCGGCGTACTTCTTGTGGAGCATCATGCCGATCTGATCTTCGACATCTGCCACCACGTCACCGTGCTCAACCTCGGCAAGAGGCTTGCCGCCGGCACTCCGGTCGAAATCCGCTCGCATCGGGAGGTCGTCAATGCCTATCTCGGCGGCTGAGCCGCTGCTCGATGTGGCCGGCCTCTCCAGCGGCTACGGCAAGATCGGCGTGCTACACGGCGTCGATCTGACGGTAGGCACGCGGGAGGTCGTAGCGCTGCTCGGACCGAATGGCGCCGGCAAGACCACGCTGCTGCGCGCGCTATCGGGCCTGCTACCCTGGTCAGGACATGCGCATTTCGCCGGCCGCAATCTTAGCGGCTTGAGTCCGCGACAAACCGTGAAAGCTGGGCTCGCGCACGTCATCGAGGGGCATCGGGTTTTCACCCAGATTAGCGTGCTCGATAACCTCCTGCTCGCGGCTTACGACCTACCGCGCAGCGAGCGGGCCGCCCGCGTCGAGGAAGCACTCACGCTGTTCCCCGAAATCGCCGCCAAGCGTCATCAGCGCGCCATCGCGCTCTCCGGCGGCCAGCAGCAGATCTTGGCGGTTGCGCAGGGTCTGATCCGCCGGCCGCGGTTGCTCATGCTCGATGAGCCGTCCGCCGGACTGTCGCCGGTGCTGGTAGATCGCGTGCTTGTGGTGGTGCGTCAGCTCCGCGAGGCCGGGACCGCGGTCCTGCTGGTCGAACAGCTGATCGAAAAAGCCTTAGCGCTCGCCGACCGGGTCTACGCGCTGGCGCGCGGATCGATCGTGCTCGAAGCCAAGACCGGCGAAGCTGATCTGCCGCTCCGGCTGGAACACGCCTATTTGGCGACACCCGGCCGTCCGCACTGAGCCATGTCCCGCCCGTGATTATCCAGGCGCCGCGCATCAGCCCATCAATATTCCACGCGCACCAGATAAAGCCCGTGCGGCGGGGCGACCTGGCCGCAGGTCGAGCGGTCGCGGGCAGCGAGGGCGCCGGCAAGATCATCAGCACTCCATTTGCCTTCGCCGACGTGCACCAGCGAGCCGACCATGGAGCGTACCTGATGATGCAGAAACGAGCGTGCTGACGTCTCGACACGCACGTCGTCACCGTCGCGCGCGACATTGAGGCGATCGAGCGTCTTCACCGGCGATTTTGCCTGGCATTCTGCGGCGCGAAAGGTCGTGAAGTCATGCTTGCCCACGAGCCTTTGTGCGGCGTGGTGCATCGCGGCGGCATCGAGCGGGCGCGACACGCGCCAGGCGCGATTGTGGGCCAGCGTCAGATCGGCGCGGCGATTAACGATGCGATAGAGATAGTGGCGCTTGGTCGCCGAGAAGCGCGCGTCGAAGGTCGGCTCGACCCGCTCCGCAACGAGCACCGCGACCGGTTGCGGGCGCAGATGAAAGTTAATCGCGTCGCGCACCGTGTCGTTGTCCCACTCCTTGGCCAGATCGACATGGGCAACCTGGCCAAGCGCATGCACGCCCGCATCGGTGCGACCTGCGCCCTGCACCGCGGCGCGCTCGCTTGCAAAGGCCGCGATGGCATCAGTGAGTATGCCCTGCACCGAAGGCCCGTTGTCCTGCATCTGCCAGCCGACAAATGGCGTGCCGTCATATTCGATGGTGAGCTTGTAGCGAGGCACGAGCGGCTCAGGTCAAAACGCTTGCGCGCATAATTGGCATGCCGCGCAGAAACTCGTCCGCCGGCATGGGCTTGCCGCCGGAGCGTTGCACTTCGACGAGCCGCACTGAACCGGTGCCGCAGGCAATGGTGAGATTGTCGTCGAGCACCTTGCCCGGCTGTCCTTCGCCGCTGCCCTTCGTGGTGCGCAAAATTTTCACCCGGCCTCCGCCGGGAAGTTCGCACCACGCGCCGGGAAACGGCGACAATCCACGGCAATGATTGTGGACCTCTTGCCACGGCTTCGCCCAGTCCACGCGCGTCTCGTCCTTGCTGATCTTGTTGGCGTAGGTGATGCCGGTCGCGGCTTGCGGCGTCAGATGCAGCGATCCGCGCGCCAGTGCGCCGAGCGCCACCAGCATCAGGCTTGCGCCGAGGTGCGCCAGGTCGTCTTGAAGATCGCCCGTTGTCGCATCGGGACCTATCGGCACGCGACGCTCCTGAGCAACCGGACCGGTATCGAGCCCCTCCTCCATCTTCATGATCGAGACGCCGGTCTTCTCGTCGCCGGCCATGACGGCGCGATGGATCGGCGCTGCGCCCCGCCAGCGCGGCAGCAGCGAAGCATGCAGATTGAAGCAGCCCAGCGGAAAGACTTCCAGAGTCGCTTTGGGCAGGATCAAACCGTAGGCGACCACCACCGCGGCATCTGCACGGTGTGCGCGCATGGCGGACGCCGCATCGCTGTCCCGAAGGGTCTTCGGCGTGAGCACCGGGATGCCGAACCGTTCCGCTTCTCGGGCAACGGGGCTCGGCGTCAGCTCTAGTCCGCGACGCCCGGCCGGCTGTGGTGCGCGCGTATAGACCGCGACCACGTCATGACCGCCGCCGACAAGCTCCACCAGTGTGGGCACGGCGAAATCCGGCGTGCCCATGAACACCAGGCGGAGTGCCAATCACGCCTCCACCTTCTTGGCCGCCTTGCTGAATTTTTTGATGACGCGGTCGCGTTTTAGCTTGGAGATATGATCGATGAAGAGGACGCCGTTGGTGTGATCGATCTCGTGCTGCAGGCACGTCGCCAGCAGGCCCGACGCCTCAATCTCGTGCGCCTTGCCCTCGAGATCGAGGTATTTGACCTTCACCTTCGCCGGCCGCTCGACCTCTTCGTAATATTCCGGAATCGACAGACAGCCTTCTTCGTATTTTGAAGTCTCTTCCGATTTCCAGATGACCTCCGGGTTGATGAACACCTGAGGCTCGTGATCCTCCTCCTTCTTCGACAGATCCATGGTGACGACCCGTTTGGGGACGGCGATCTGAATCGCCGCCAAGCCAATGCCGGGCGCGTCGTACATGGTCTCGAACAGGTCATCGACGAGCTTGCGGATACCGGCGTCGATACGCTTGACCGGCTCCGATTTGAGCCGCAGCCGCTTGTCCGGAAGTTTGATGATCTCACGCACAGCCATGATGGGGCGATGTAAGGGGTGCACAAACCGCGGTCAATCGGTGCGAACTGTTGCGTTTAGCGCGCGGACCGGCTACGGATGTTCGCTCTTTGTTCACATGCTTCCGAATCGCGTAAACTCATCCGATGACCGATACCCTCGCGATCCTCGCAGTCGTGGCCGCCGTTGCCGCTTTGGCCGCATGCGCGGTCCTGGCCATTTGGCTCCAGCGCGCTCGAAATCCTGGGCCTCCGCCCGAAGCGCTCATGGCCGATTTGGCGCACCAGCAGAATGAAGCCGTGGCGCGGCTGCAAGGTATGGTCGCTTCCCTGCAGCAGGGCCAATCGCAGCTGCAAAAAGCGGTCAACGAACGACTTGATTCGGTCTCACATCGCCTTAGTGATTCGCTGCAGAAGACGACGCAACACACCGCCGAGAACTTGCAGAAGCTCAACGAGCGGCTCGCGGTCATCGACGGCGCGCAGAAGAACATCACCGAACTTGCCACGCAGGTCACTTCGCTGCAGGCGGTGCTGACCAACAAACAAGAGCGCGGCGCCTTCGGCCAGGGTCGCATGGAAATCATCGTCCGCGACGGCCTGCCGAAGGACTGCTACGCCTTCCAGCACACGCTCAGCAACAAGATGCGTCCGGATTGCGTGGTCTATCTTCCCGATAAGCGCCCTCTGGTCGTCGATGCAAAATTTCCGCTTGAGGCGCTCACCGCCTACCGCGACGCCAAAACCGACGAGGAACGGCGCGCTGCAGCCACTCGCGTGCGGCAGGACGTGAGCAAGCACGTCAGCGACATCGCGGAGAAATATCTCATTCCCGGCGAAACTCAGGACCTCGCGTTCATGTTTGTGCCGTCGGACTCGCTGTACACCGACCTACACGAAAGCTTCGACGACATCGTACAAAAGGCGTTTCGGGCCAAGGTGGTCATCGTCTCGCCGACCCATCTGATGCTCGCGATTCACGTCATCCTGCAAATCCAGAAGGATGCGCGCATGCGCGAGGCAGCAGGGCAAATACAAGCTGAGGTCAGCCGCCTTATCGACGATGTCACACGCATGCACGAGCGCGTGCTAAAGCTGCAAACGCACTTCAATCAAGCCAACGAAGACGTGCGGCAAATCGTCATTTCGGCGGAGAAAGTCGAAAAGCGTGGCGCGCGGATCACCGAGGTCGAGTTCGAAGAGGACGCCCACGCTGCCGACATCCTGCCGCTTCCGGAGGCCCGCAAGCTGGAGGTGGGCAAATAGCCGCGCGTTGGCACGCTTCGCCAAATGAGCTAGGCGGAGCGCATGGCTGAGACACCCGATGCCACCGTCAAAGTCGTTCGAGACCGCCCGTCCCTGAGCGAGGCGCTCGCCGTCTATTGCAAGCGGCGGGTGCTGATCGTGCTGCTGCTTGGTTTTTCGAGCGGGCTGCCGATTGTGCTCATCGGCTCGACACTCCAGGCATGGATGACGCAAAGCGGAATCGATGTGCGGACCATCGGACTGTTCGCCGCCGTCGGCATTCCCTACAGCATCAAATTTCTCTGGGCGCCGCTTGCGGACGCCCTCGACATTCCGGTGCTGTCGCCGCTTCTGGGCCGGCGCCGTGGCTGGCTGCTGTTCACGCAGGTCTGGCTCATCGTCGCCATCGTGCTTTTGGGCTTATGTGATCCCACGGTCTCTTCGATGGTTGTGGCGATCGGCGCGCTGTTTGTCGCCACCGCCTCCGCGACGCAAGACATCATCATCGATGCATTCCGGGTCGAAAGCCTGGACGAGAGCGAGCAAGCCGCCGGCTTGGCGTCCTACATTGCGGCTTACCGTATCGGCGCGCTGGTTTCCGGCGCGGGCGCGCTGCTTCTGGTGGCCGGGTTGCGCAGTTGGGAATTCAGCGAGCGCACGGCGTGGGCTGCCTGCTACGCGTTCATGGCCGTCCTTATCCTCATCGGCATAGGGGCTACGCTGCTGGCGAGCGAGCCCGACCGGTCGACGGCGGTCGAGGCCGATCACCTCGCGCAGACGGCACGGGAGAACTGGCTTGCCCGCGCCTTCTGGTCGGCCGTTGAGAGCTTCCGCGATTTCTTTTCGCGGGACCTTGCGCTGGCGGTGCTCCTCTTCGTCATCCTGTTCAAGCTCGCCGACGCGCTGGCATTCTCGCTGTCGACGAATTTCCTGCTCGGGCTTGGATTTTCGCTTAAGCAACTTGCGGCCATCCGCAATGGTTTTGGCTTCATTGCCACTCTGCTTGGCGGTTTCACCGGCGGATTCATTGCTCGTGCCCTGCCGCTGGCATTGAGCCTCTGGATTGGCGGCATTCTGCAGACGGCAATGATTCTTGCCTTTGCTTGGCAGGCGGTGATCGGCATGAGCGCCGCGATGCTCACGGCGACGACTTGTATCGAATATTTTGCGGACGCCGTCGGCACGACGATCTTCGTCGCCTACATCTCCGTCCAGTGCAAGAATCCGCTCTACACGGCGACGCAATTTGCACTCTTGAACGCGCTCGCCTCCCTCGGGCGCAACATATTTTCGCTTGTCACGGGCTATGTGGAGCACGCCACCGGCTGGGTCTGGTTCTTTGTCATTTGCGCGTTCGCCGGCTCACCCGCGCTAGGCATGCTCGCCTGGTTGCAAAAACACCGCCATTTCGAAGAATTATCTCCGGCTCAACAATAACTTATGTCGCCGAACCGATCGTCTCGTTTTTCAAACGGCCGTCTTATAAATGTCTCAATGTGACCCCCGTCACGCTAAAAAAAGTCCTTTTGTAAGGGTCAGATCGCTATATTGGTTGTTGTGTTTGAGTTACGTCCCCAACAGTAGCTATGTCACTGCCCCATGGACCCAATTCTAGTGAAGATTTTTGCGACCGCGCTGGCGCTCAGCGAGGTCATGACTCAGCCGCAGGCGGTGAAAACGCACTTCGATCCGGCGACCGATCAGGCTCAAGTGGTACAGATCCTGCGCAACGGCTGCGCCCACATGCGCCAGGCCTTCGATATCGAATCGATCAACGTCGACGATCTGATCACCACCGCGCTTGACGACCCGAAGGCGGTCGGCGCCAACGCCGCAGTCTTCCACGGCATCAATTTCGCCGATCTCAACACCGCCTACCACCAGTTCTGTAAGAACGAGAACATCGACAAACCCGTGGTCGATCTCGGCCAGGTCATCAACTTTTTCGACGATGCGGCAGGCAACCTGCCTGATCCGACGCAGCTGAAGGACAAGAAGCTGCCGGCCATGAGCGAGGTGCGCGACTCCAAGGGGCAGAATTTTGCCGACGTGTTCCAGCCCGGCAATCGCCGAATCTGGGTCCCGCTCGCGGATGTCCCCGATTTCGTGCAAAAGGCGTTCGTTGCCGCCGAGGACCAACGGTTCTACCAACACCACGGCATCGACGAGCGCGGCATCATCCGCGCCTTCATCGGCAATCTTGCCAATCCCGGCAGGCCGGAAGGTGGCTCGACGATCACTCAGCAGGTGGTGAAGAACCTGCTTGTCGGCGACGACGTCACCTATCAGCGCAAAATTCGCGAGATGATCGTTGCCTCGCGGCTCGAAGGCACCCTGAGCAAGAACGACATTCTGCAGCTCTATCTCAACTCTGCTTATCTGGGCCGTGGCTCGTGGGGCGTCGAGATGGCGTCCCGAAGCTATTTCGGCAAGTCGGCAAAGAATCTCACAATTGCCGAAGGCGCCATGCTGGCGGGGCTGCTCAAAGGTCCGAGCTATTTCAATCCCGACCGCCACCCGGATCGCGCCAAAGAGCGCCTGACTTACGTTCTCGGCCGCATGCAGGAAGACGGCATGATCAGTGCCGAACAGAAGGATAAAGCGCTGGCGGCGCCGCCGAAGCTGGTGGCGTTCGAACGGCCGCATCGCGACTCCGGATTCAACTTTGTCGATTTCCTTGG
>JASHVC010000426.1 GCA_030039655.1 Xanthobacteraceae bacterium
ACGCTTCGAGGCGCCATTTGCGCTGCCGCCATTTGCGCTATATCGCGCATTGCGGCGAGTGAACCCCTCGCCTTATCTGTTCTTCCTCGATTTCGGCGAGTTCGCGATCGCCGGATCGAGCCCCGAAATTCTGGTGAAAGCCAGCAGCGGCACGGTGACCATTCGCCCGATTGCCGGCACACGGCGGCGCGGCGCAACCCCGCACGAGGACAAGGCGCTCGAGGTGGAGCTGCTCGCCGACCCCAAGGAGCGGGCCGAACACCTCATGTTGCTTGATCTTGGCCGCAATGACATCGGCCGCGTGGCCGAAATCGGCAGCGTGACGGTCACCGACCAGTTCTTCGTCGAGCGCTACAGCCAGGTGATGCACATTGTCTCCAACGTGGAAGGCAAGCTCCGCAAGGATTGTGATCCACTCGATGCGCTCGCCGCCGGCTTTCCCGCCGGCACGGTGAGCGGCGCACCGAAGGTTCGCGCCATGCAGATTATCGACGAACTGGAGAAGGAGAAGCGCTCACTGTATGCAGGCTGTGTCGGCTACTTCTCCGCCGGACAGGAAATGGACACCTGCATCGCGCTGCGCACAGCCCTCGTCAAAGACGGCGTAATGTACGTGCAGGCTGGCGCCGGCATCGTTGCCGATTCCGACCCGGAATTCGAGCAGCAGGAGTGCATCAACAAGGCCAAGGCGCTGTTCCGGGCCGCCGAGGAAGCCCAGCGCTTTGCCAGCGCCGCGCGGCGCGGGCAATAGAACCGGTCCTCCTGGCGCACCTGCTTTACCCTTCGTTCAGATAAAGCCTTAACGGTTCCTGGAGGCGCCTGGCAAATACTGCGCCGCGCACCGCTCTAATTTCGATCGGTGCGTGAGCGCAAGGATTCCGCCGCCATGCCTGGCCCCATTTCCCGTTTCGAACGAAGTTGGCTGTTGATCAAAGCAAGTCTCCAGGTGCTGCGAACCGACAACGCGCTCCTAATTCTGCCGCTCTTGTCGGGTCTCGCGACCATCGTGCTCGCGGTGGGCTTTGTTGGCCTGGCGGCGATGAACGGCGTCTTCGCAGCGATGCACACCGGCCGCTCGCTCCACACCTCTGGTCAATTCTATGCGTGGCTCTTCTGCTGGTACGTGGTGCAGTATTTCGTTGTCATCTTCTTCAACACCGCGCTGGTCGGCGCCGCCATCGCTCTGCTCAAGGGTGAGCGGCCGACAGTGGAATTGGCGCTCGAGTTGGCGGTCAGCCGCATCGGAGTAATTCTCGGCTATGCGGTCATCTCGGCGACCGTGGGCGTGCTGCTGCACGCCCTTGCCGAACGGCTCGGCGTGATCGGCCGCTTGATCGAGGGCGCACTTGGCCTCGCCTGGGCAGCGGCGACCTTCCTGGTCGTTCCGATCCTTGCTGCCGAAGGCATCGGGCCTGTGCAAGCGATCGAGCGCAGCACCGCGCTCTTGCGCAAGACCTGGGGTGAAAACCTAGTGGGCAATGCCGGCATCTCGGTGGTGATGTCGGCGATCTCCGGCGCCACTGCCTTCGTCGGTATAGGCGGCGGGATGCTGCTGTTCAAAAGCGGGTATCTGGCCCTCGGTGCCGCGCTGTTCGGCGCAGCCGTGACCACGGTGCTGCTGGTGGTCCTGATCGCCGCCACGCTGTCCGGGATCTACGCCGCAGCGGTCTACGTCTACGCCGTGGACGAAAAGCCGCCCGCGGGCTTCGACGACAGCATGGTCCGCAACGCCTTCACGCGCAAAGGCGCATAACCGACCGAGCATCGGCGACACGCCTCACCCTGCGCGAACAAGTCCAGCCGGCTCAGCGCGAAGAGTGCAGCATCTCTTCCATCGACTGGCTCAAGGCGTCCGCGCGCGCCTTGGCGATTTCGTAATCGCTGCGGTAAATCTCGGCAACACGGCGCAGTTCGTCGAGGATCATATCGCGGATTTCACCCATCGCGTTGCGCAGGTTGACCACCGCTAAATGACCGGCACCATAACGGCGCGACCAATCGCCCTCCCTCCCCGCATAATCGACGTACTGCCGGCGCAGCTTGATAATCACTGGGTTGTTGACCGCTTCGGCGATGGTCGCAAATGAATCACTCGCCGGGTCCAAGTGCTCGTCATTCAAGATCGCGGTGATCCGATCCAGTCGAGCCTCAGCTTCGGCGGCAAAGAGCCGAGCTTGAACGAGTTGATCATTCAGTTCGTCAAGCTGCTGCTGAGTATGCGGCGCCCCCGGAGTGTCGGCGACGTTGTTCCTGATGTCCTCATTGACGGCCACGACGGCGGCGCCCGCAAAGTCCGTGGACGTTGAAAAAGCATGACCGGCGCCGACGGCGAGAAAGATTCCCACCCCACACGAGATTGTCGCCGGCCGAAACTTGTTGATTGGCAGCATCTGAAATCCTTGCAAACGAGCCAGCGCCGTAAATGCCACGTTTAAAAGGCGAAAAGTGGGCGTTTCGGATTGCTATCACAAGGTGGGCTAGGCGGCCGCGCCTCGATAGAGGCGTGCTTCCGGACTCGACTCCTCATCCGATGGCGAGAATAATGCGCGCGACGAGCCGCTTCTAAAGCGCCGCACACGCCTCGCCTACGCAAGCGAGTGCCAGATTCTCACGAAGTGGAGGAGCCGCCGTGACAACCAAATCGCTCACGCCCCAGCAGATGGAAGCCCGGGTCGCCCGCTTCAACAAACTGCAGACCTACCAGCAGCAAAATTTCGCTGCGCACGGCATTCCGGCAGGCGCGGTGGAAAAGATTACGGCGCGCCGCGTCTATCCGGTGATGGCGCCGGCCGATTATCAAGGCCGCAGCGCCGGCGCGCCGGTCAAAGGGCCGCGCGGCTTGATCGTTACCATCGCCGAGTGCGAACCGGGCAACGGACCGGGCCTGCATCGCCACCTCAGCACCGTCGAGAACTTCATGTGCCTGTCGAGCCGTTTCGAGATTGCCTGGGGCGATCACGGCGAACACACGCTCGTGCTCGACCCGCTCGACATGATCTCCGTGCCGCGCGGCGAGAATCGCAGCTTCCGTAATGTCGGCAATGAGACCGGCCGGCTCCTGGTCATGATCGTTCCGGAGACCGCCGAGCAGGCCGACCCGATCTCCTATGCGCCGAGCTTGGCCAAGGAAATCGAACACGAATACGGAAAGGCCGCGTTGTCGGGCCTGCAAAAGATCGGCTTTAAGTTCGAAGACGAGCCCACGCCGGCGTGAAGGCTCCGCCGCGGATTCAACACAGCGGCGAATTGGCGAATGATCAAAACTATTCCAGCCGGGTCAGTTCCTGGTGGCCGCAGAGAGTTCCGGCGCAGCCCTCGACCCTGATCGTTTTGGTGTTAAGTTCGTAGATATGGCCCGGCACGGTCTGCCCGCCATTGATGTTATACAGTTCGCCGGTCCACTTGCCCGGGCCATCCGGCATCATGGAAATGAACACTTCCACGCCCACGACCGGCCGGCTGCGTAGCTGTGAATCCGGATTGTCCTTGTCGGTCCAGGGCTCGCCCGTATCCGGATTGGTGGGCGACTTGGCGACCGCAATTTTTCCACACAATGCCTTGCCGCAAGACGCGACGCGCACTTTGGCGCCGTCCTGCGCCAACCAAAGACCCCGCGGATCGGCATATGCCGTCGCCGCGCCAATGAAGGTAGACAACGCAACAGCAGACAGGCTGCAGAGCGTCCAAAACCTCATAGCGTTTTCCCCTCTGGCTCTTATTAATCGAGTCAGCCGCCAACCGCGACAAACTTGTAGCCATCGTCCCAGCGGCGCACCCGCCCAGTCGAGGGCGCCGGGAAATGGCTCGCACACATGACCGTCTGTTCCTCGCAGAAGCGATCGAAAACCGTGCGCCGGGTTTGTCCCGCCTGCGCGGAGTCGTAATCGGCCATCATGCCGAGTTCGGGATATTTCCCCTGAAGCGGCGAATGGATCATGTCGCCGGTGATGAATGCGTCATTGCCTTTGTGGCCGACCAGCACTGAGAAATGGTCGACAGTGTGGCCGGGCGTCGGCACAAGCTGCACCTGTTCATTGAAGGTAAAATCGCTTCTAACGATCTGCTCGCGCTTGGCCGCGACGATAGGCAGCACGGAATCGGTTATCCAGGGGCAGCTTGCGGGATTCTCCTTCTCGCGCTGGGTCCAGTGGGCGAGTTCGCGGTCGGCCATCACGTATCGCGCCTTGGGGAACGTCGGCACCCAGCGCCCGTTGTCGAGGCGCGTGTTCCAGCCCACGTGGTCGCCGTGCAAGTGGGTACACATCACGTAGTCGATGTCGTTTACGCCGAGGCTGATGGCCGCCAGGCCCTTCTCGAAGCGATCGCTGTTCAGCATGTTCCAGAACGGCCGCGTCGGGCGTTGCTTGTGATTACCCACGCATGAATCGATCAGGATATTGTGGTGTAACGTCTTGATGACGAAGCTCTGAATACAGAGCATCACGCCGCCATCCCGGTCGAAAAACGCTGGCTCCATCCACGAGCGATTCTGGTCCAGCAGCTCCTTACTCAGAGTCGGGAAAAAATCCTTCACCTTGAAGAAAGAGCCCTGCTGCTCGATGACCGGATGAATGGTGGCGTCCTTGAGGGTGATCGGCATCGTCATCGGGCGCGCTTTCTCCAAACTAATGGATTTTGTTGCGCCGGATGTTAACGGGCCCCTCTGTCGCCGAGAAGCGCGTGCAGGTTCGCCGCTGTGAGGTGCGAGCGGGGACCATGGTATCCGGCTAGCCTAGCCCTTCCGTCGTTAGCCAAAGACTTCACGAAGTAGGATATCAGCCAGAGCCAATAACTTGTAAATATTAATAATTCTGGTTTCGCATCGGCATAAAATCAACCCTTGCGTCGCCATTTCTCGCAAAAAGTGTATAAAATAAGTTATCCCACGCATCATGTGGAGCTGGTACACCACGCAAGACAAACCGATCATGTTTGTGGAAGCGGAGCCGGAAGGCACCCGGCGTGATGCTGGCCGATTATGACGATTGGGTTCCCGGGCAGTCAGGACTACCCAGTAATCTCGACTTACCCAAAGAGTGCGTGCCAACGTATGGTTCGGCCGCTGCCATGCCGCATGCGCCCAGCATTGCCAACGTCAGCTGCTCGGATTGCCACACTACGCCATTCGGCGCGCAATAGTCTCGCCTGAAGCGAGTTAGCGCTCGCGATGAATCGGGTCCACCCACAAGACGGTTTCGGGTTTCTCCACCGGCTCGATGTCGAGATTGATGGCGATGGCCTCGCCGTCACTGCGGACCAGTACGCATTCCAAAATCTGATCCGGGCTGGCGTTGATCTCCTGGTGCGGCACGTACGGCGGAATGAAGATGAAGTCGCCAGGATTGGCTTCGGCGGTGAATTGCAGATGCTCGCCCCAGCGCATGCGTGCCTTGCCGCGAACCACGTAGATGATGCTTTCAAGATGGCCGTGATGGTGAGCGCCGGTTTTCGCGTTCGGCTTGATGGTCACGGTCCCGGCCCAAAGTTTCTGCGCACCGGCGCGGGCGAAGTTGATCGCCGCCTTCCGGTCCATTCCCGGCGTTGACGGGACATTGGGATCGAGCTGATTGCCGGGGACGACACGCACGCCGTCGTGCTTCCAGCGTTCGTCGGCGGCATGCGCGTGATGGGAATGATCGTGAGTTTGCTTCATGGACTTACCCTATCACATCAGCCCAAATCTCGCACCTATGATCGCCCGCGCATGGCGCACCCCTTAGGGCACCTTAAGCCCGAGTGAATGGATGTAAGCGTCGTTGGGGCGAACATTCTTGAACTTGGCGGCTTCCAGATAAGCGTCAAGCACCGCTTGCGCCTGAGGACGTGGCGGTAAGACGCCGTTGCTTCCGGCGCTGGCAATCAGATCCCAGCCTGCCGGTCTTTCGATGGCGACCACCGAAAGATCAGAGTCGAGGTTCTTGTACGGCCAGAAAATCCAGCCGAAGCCAAAGCCCTCATTGAGGCGGCGGAATTTATCGTTCCAGCCATTGTTGAATTCGCCGGTTTCGCCGATGAGGATCGGCACGTGCCAGCGGTTGCTGAAGTTCAGATACTCCTGCAGGCCATCGCGGCTCGGGTTAACCCAGAACTTGTGATACGTGTAGATGGCATTGTTATCGAACGGTTTGTCGAACACCGCAAAGTTGGTGTTCCACTGCGCGCCGCCGAGCAGCACCGCGTGGTTCGGATCGACGCGACGAATGGCCGCCACGATGTCGCGGTAGAGCGGCTCAAGCCGAGGATTGAGATACGCCACGTCGCTGTACGGCGAGATCGGCTCGTTCAAAAGGTCGTAGCCGAGGATGGCGGTCTCATCGCGATAGTGGGCGGCGATCTTTTGCCACAACGCGACGGTCATTCGTCGGTATTGAGGAACGTAGAACGTCAGTGGGAAGCCTGGACCATTGTCGTGATTGACGCCGGTCTGCCCGCCGGGCGCGGCATGCAGATCGACGATCACGCGCACGCCCGCAGCGTGGGACCATTGCACCAACCGATCGAGCAGCGCCCAGCCCTCTCCCTCCAGGCGGTCATTGTCGCCCGCGGCAATCTGTTGGCCGGCCTCGACATCATCACCAGGCCCGGCAAAAAGCCGCCAGTCGAGTGGCACGCGCACGGTGTTGAAGCCGACCTTCTTGATAAAATCGATGTCGTCCTTGGTGATGTAGACGTCGCGAAACTTCTTCCAAAAGTCGGCCGCCGCCTCGCGTCCCAGCAAATCATCGAACAGCGCGGCGATCTCCATGGGACTCAGCGCATGCTTGAATTTGAACATATAGCCTTCGGGAACGAGCCAATTCCCGAGATTGATGCCCTTGATGTCAAATTCGTTGCCGTGGCCGTCGACTAGCCTGGCTCCATCCGCATGGATGAAATCGCGCGGCTCGGCGCGCGCAGGAGCAAGACCGGCAAGCGCACTGGCCAAGAGCAGCGCGGGGATCAGGACTACCCCACGAACCCTGATCGGCTGTCTCCTTCCGGGACAGGCCCGATCATGCTTATAAAGAGCGCCTGGCGTCCACAGCGCGATACGCTGCGCGGCCCGGCGCCAAAGTGAGGGGATTGAAGTCCCGATGTACGGAATGCCGCTGGCCCAGGCGCTGCTCTTTCTGAGCTGCGTCATCGCCTTCGTCCTGGCAACACAATGGCGGCCATTCCACCCATTTCTTGTCCTAGTGATGCTGGCGCCGATCTTCGGCTATATCGCGGGCTATCCCACATCCCAGCTTGGTAGCGCATTCGGCAGCGGGTTTGCCGAAAAATTCTATTCGCTTGGCT
>JASHVC010000427.1 GCA_030039655.1 Xanthobacteraceae bacterium
CGCGCTTACCGCGCCGCGCGCCGCGCACTGGTGATCAGCGACCCGCAGCCGGTCGGCAGCGTGCAAAATCTTTGGATCTCCGCGGGCCAAGGGGCGAATATCGGAATTTTCCTGCTCCTGCTGGGCGGTTTTCTTTACGTCGGCCGCGAGATCCTGGTACCCATCCTGATCGCGGCCGTGGTCGCCATGACGCTTGCGCCACTCATCAAGGCCGGCAAAAGCCGCGGCATTTCGCCGTGGATTACCGGCATCCTCATTGTCGTGTTCGCGATCGGCCTGCTCGCGCTCGCGGCGACCGCCATCGCCGCGCCGGTCAGCGAGTGGATCGGTCGCGCCCCGGAGATAGGCGCTACTATCAAGCAAAGACTGTCGGTGCTCGAGCCGCCACTCGCGGCCTTGCGCGAACTGCAGACCGCCGTATTCGGCACCGGCAGCAGGCCCGCCCAAACGGTCGCTACACCCAACGTTGTGCTACCTGTTGTCGCCTTTCTCACGCCCGCCGCCGGCCAGCTGCTGCTGTTCTTCGGTACGCTGCTGTTCTTCCTCGCCGGCCAACTCGAACTGCGCAACCAACTCGTGTCGGCGTTCGCAAGCCATGAGGGCAAGCTGCGCTTCCTGCGCATCATGAACGACATCGAGCGAAACCTCGCCGGCTATCTCGCCGTGGTGACGATGATCAACGCAGTGCTAGGGATCATCGTGGCGCTCGGCGCCTGGCTCATCGGCTTGCCCAATCCGGTGATCTTCGGCCTTTTGGCGGCATTTCTGAATTACGTTCCCTATGTGGGGCCGGCCATCATGGTCATGGTCCTGTTCGGCGTGGGGCTGGTGACATTCCCCTCGCTCGGCCACGCACTCATCGCACCCGTGGCACTCATTGGATTGACTACCCTCGAGGGTCACTTCATCACGCCGACCATCGTCGGCCGGCGCATCACGCTTAATCCGCTCATCGTCGTGCTGGCGCTGGCGTTTTGGACCTGGATATGGGGACCGATCGGCGCGTTCCTCGCGGTGCCGTTGTCGATCGTCGGCCTGGTCGTCGTAAGCCACTTGTTCCCGGCCGACGAAGCCAAGCTTCCGGATTGATTGGAACTTTCCATCCGCCAAACGCTTATCCGGGCAACTCAGAATCCCCACGCATGGAGAATACCCATGAGTACGTCTACGGCATCGCAGCACGCTCGAGACGCAATGAGAGAAACCGCCGGTGATGCACGTGAAGGCCTGCGCGAAGTAGGCAAGGCCGCCTCCGCCACATCGAGCGACATTCAGAAGGACCTGCAGGCGCTGCGCGATGATCTCACGCGCCTTGCCGAGGAAGTCTCCGACATCGTTTCCGCGAAGGGCAACGCGGCCTGGCGGCGGGCGAAGACCGGCGTCAACGGCGTGATCTCCGACGCGCAGAACAAGGGACGCGATGCGGCTCACGCGGTGCGCGACGTGTCTGACAATTTCGTCGACGCCGTCGATGAGTCGATCCAGGACCGGCCCTACGCCACGCTGGCCCTGGTTGCCATCGCCGGCTTCATCTTCGGAGCGGCTTTGCGGCGCTGACTGCCGCCGGTTGCCTGTCGGCTCGATCCGTGCGGCTACTTGAGAAGTTCCAGCATTAGCGGCTTGAGCCGATAGTTGTTGCACGCGTTAAACAGTACCGGACAATTGGAAATGGCCACGATCTGCGGCATCAGGGCCCGCATGACCATGTAGTCCCCCGACTTGCCTTTCGGCGCACGGATCTCCCACACGCCGTTCTGGTCGTATGCCACCGTCATGAAGATATTAAAGCAGGCGTCGACGTTGAAATTCCAGCGGTCCATCCCGTAACCGCGAATGGCCGATTCAAGATTGGACTGGCAATTCGCCGCGCCTTTGCCGACGTCGCCGTATCGCGTCACGTTCAACTGCTCACTACAATAGCCGCCGCCGCAATAGTTCTCGCCGGTAAGGTCCTCTTCGATTTGCCACATCTTGCGGGCGCAGTTGCTGTAGAGCACGTGCGGAGCTGTTAGCTTCCAACATAAATTAACGGCGCGGCTGGAAAGCATCGACAACAGTTCTCGCACATCATCGCGATTGAACGAGATCAGATCGGCGACCTGTTCGCCCTCGGGCTGGGTCAGCTTCAATCTCTGACCGGCCTCGATCTCGAAGCTGATGCCCGTGCCCGGCGCGAGAGTGACGGGCTCACCCGGATGAAGTTCTGCAGTCGCTCGGCTCATGATGACAAGGACCTTTCTGAAACACCCCGCTAGATGGGCGGGAACGCATCCGGGCGCCGCGACAGCGCTTCGCGCGCACGGCGCGCGTCGTCCTGCATCTGCCGAATGAGATCGTCGATCGAAGCGAATTTCTCTTCGGCGCGCAACCAGGCGATGAAGGCAACATCCATATCGCGGCCGTAAAGGTCACCAGCAAAATCGAACAGAAAGACCTCCAGCAACACCACGCCGCTGTCGAACATCGGACGCCGACCGAAGCTCGCTACGCCATCGTAATGCCGACCGTCGATCCCGACGCGCACCGCGTAGATGCCGTGACGCAGGCGGCAAGCCGCATCGAGCGTCAGGTTCGCCGTGGGGAAGCCGAGCTCGCGGCCGCGTTTGTCGCCGTGGATCACCTTGCCCGACACGAACCAGGGATAGCCGAGAAACTCGGTCGCCTCCTCGACGTTGCCGGCGGCGAGCGCCGCGCGGATCGGACCAGACGACACCGGACGGCCGTTGTCCTCGAAAGGCGGCACCACGTCGACGGTGAAGCCGCACTTTTTTCCTTCAGCGATCAGAAAATCCGGCGAGCCGGCGCGCTTCAGCCCGAAATGGAAGTTAAAGCCGATCACCGCACCGCTCACCGCAAACTGCTCGACCAGGATGCGCGCGACGAACTCTTCGGCGGTCAACCGCGCGAGCGCAGCATCGAACGTCAGCACGATTGCCCCGTCGAGCTCGGTCGCGGCGAGAAGCCGCAACTTGGCAGCCTCGTCGGTCAGCCGGAACAGCCGCTCTTTCGGATTGAAGAAGTCACGGGGATGCGGCTCGAAGGTCATCGCAACCGCTTTTTTGCCGAGCGCCTTGGCACGATTGTGCGCCACAGCAATCACGGCCCTGTGGCCGCGATGCACGCCGTCAAAATTGCCAATGGCGACGACCGCGCCGCGTAAGGAAGCGTCGGGCGCGTTGTCGCGCACGACGATGAAGTCTTTCGTCGGCATCGAGCGGCAAATGGTTAAGAAACTTCAGCAGGGCTTAGTGCCGTCGCGGCAGCCGCCGAGTCAAGGGAGCATAAGGGGCCCGTCGCGGGCAGCCGACGAAAGCTCCTGGGTTCCGCGATTAACACCTTGTTCAACACGTGGTGGTACTTCTACCCGCTCTTCGGCAGGGGCCGCTCGAGGGGCTGACTCTGCCCGATTGTTGCGAGCCCAAGTCTTCGCCGACCCAAGTCTGTTGGAGACAAGGTCGGATTCGCGCAATTGCCCGCGCCAGGAGCGAGCCATGGCTCTCGATCCGACAATGCCTGTGCTCGTGGTCGACGACTACAGCACGATGATCCGCATCATTCGCAATCTCCTTCGCCAACTCGGCTTTGCCGACGTTGACGATGCCAACGACGGCGCTTCCGCCCTCGCCAAGATGCGATCAAGGCGCTATGGGCTGGTCATTTCCGATTGGAATATGGAGCCGATGAGCGGCTTCGACCTGTTGCAGCATGTCCGCTCCGACCCCGGCTTCAGCGATACGCCTTTCATCATGGTCACCGCCGAATCCAAGACCGAGAACGTGATCGCGGCGAAAAAGGCCGGCGTGAGCAATTACATCGTCAAGCCGTTCAACGCGCAGACATTGAAGTCCAAGATCGAGGCCGTGTTTGCCGATAAGGCCACCACGGCGGCCTGAAGCGCCCTTCACCAAACAAGTCCGCGCATGATCGCCTTCGGCGTGACGCCGGCGGCGGCAAACATCGCATTCAAGGCGGCGACGTCCGGCGCCTCGCGCGAACCGTATGCCTCGGCATGCAGGCGTGAGGTGACGAAGATACAATCGAGCCCGAACGCCGCCGCGCCGGACAAGTCGGTGCGCACCGAATCCCCGATGGCGAGCACGCGGTTGAGCGAAGGCTGCACTCCGCCGCGCAATGAAGCGGCCTTTGCGAGTGCCGTCCGGTAGATCGGCATGTACGGTTTGCCACAATAAAGCACATTGCCGCCGAGCGCCCCATAGGCATCGGCGATCGCGCCGGCGCAGTAGATCAGAGTGTCGCCGCGCTCCACCACGACGTCGGGGTTGGCGCAAACCATAAACAGTTGGCGTGCGCGCATCAACGCCAGCATCGCGCGGTAGCTCTCAGGTGTTTCCGTCGTATCGTCGAACAGACCCGAGCACACCACGTAATCGGCGCTTTCCATCGGCGCGAAGACCACATTGAGTCCGTCGAAGATCGGCAGGTCGCGCGGCGGGCCGATATGGAACATGCTCTCGTTGAGCCTTTGCTCGACAACGCCTCGCGTCACATCACCGGAACTAACGATGGCATCATAGGCCGTGCGCGGAACGCCGAGCCGGTCGAGGATGCGCATGACCGCAGCGGCGGGGCGCGGCGCATTGGTCAGCAGGATCGCCGTGCCGCCGCCCGAGCGAAAGCGCGCGAGCGCATCGCACGCATCGGCGAAAGCTGCCACGCCGTTGTGAACCACGCCCCAGACGTCGCAGAACAGCACGTCATAATCGACCCCGAGCGGTGCAAATCGTTCAATAAGGGGCACGTCGGTTTGCGGCAAAGGATCTTCGTTTGGCGGTGAGGTCATTGCCAATGAGGAGATCGGCAAATGGCGGACAGCCCAGGCTCGTGCCGGTCAACGACGCCCGCTGGGGCGAGCGGCTTGGTTGTTCGGCGCACTGAGGGAATTGTTGGCGGCGGCGGCGAGAAGGTCGGCACTGGATTTTGATTGTTCGGGATCTTGTTTGACCTGTCCGTTGGTCGCTGCCCTGGCGGGCCTGACCTCATCGCCGATTCCACCTTGCAGCGCTTCGGCGCGTACCGGCCGCGGCGGTGCGAACAGATTTCCTTGCCCAAAGCCTACGTTGCACTTGAGCACCTCGGCGGCCACGTTTTCGCTCTCAATGCGCTCAACGACCAGATCGACACCAAAACCGGCGAGCATGCCGGAGAGATCGGTGGGATCAGTATCGGGCTTGGGGAAGCCATCGCGGCCCAGCAGGAGCGCCGCCGGCACCTTGATGAAGCGGAAGCCGCGGCCGCGCAATTCGCGCCCGTCGAGATCCAGATCGACGACGTTGTCCATGGAGAAGCGGAAGCCGCGGTCGGCAAGGACGGCAAGACTCTCATGCTCGGGCGGCCCCATGGCACGAACTGCGCTCTGGGTAAATTCGAAAACCAGCGAGGGGCCGATGGCGCGGTTGGCTTCGAGGAATTCGAGCAGTTGCGGGAACGCAGGATCGGTCAGCGTTGCGCTGGAGAGATTGCAAAACAGCCCTATCTCGCGGCTCTTGATGAGGAGTCGCCGCACCACCTGCACGCAGCGCGTCACCGTCATGTGGTCGAGCTTCGGCATTAACAAGCCGGCTTCCGCATATTTGATGAAATCGCCGGCGACGATGACTTCGCCGCTCTCGGCTTTCATCCGCGACATCGCCTCGTAGTAGCGCACGTTGCGCTGGGGCAGCGCGACTACGGGCTGCAGATAGAGATCGATCCTGTCGGCGTCGATGGCACCGCGGACCAACGCGATGATGGCGTCGCGATCGAGCCTGCTGAAAGCGTCGGCCCGGCGCTGGACCGAGCTGCCGGCCACTTCCAGCGCGGCCGCCGCCACGGCGGCGTCGGCTGGGTCCGCCGGTTCCGCGGATTGCCCGCGATAACTGCTGGCGCCGCCGAGCGCGGCGTTATGGGCCGCGACCGAACCGGCGAGCTCCTTTACCTGCGAGGACAGTTCGGCAAGTTCGGAGGCGCTTGGCGCCTTCTCCGTCGAACCCTCGAATGCCCGGTCGACCCTATTGTCTATGGCGCTGATCCGGCGGCCGAACTCGGCAAGTTGACGGGTCATGTCGCCGGAAGTGCGCGCCAGGCCCGCAATCCGCTCCCGGGCGTCGGCGCGCTCGCGCAGCCGCGCCGCCAAGGTGGTGTAGACCACGAGCGCCATAAACACCGCGAACGCCACCAGCGCCGCCTCCTGCTCGGTGAAGCCGAACTGAAGATACGACGCTGCACCGAGCGAGCCGGCGATCAACGCCATGCACGCCGTTACGAATACGGTGCTGAACCGCACCATGTCGGACTCCCTCACCCTTTACTCTATAACGCCGCGCTTATCCGCGAAAAACGCTTGGGCGTTCAGATCATAACCCGCCGTCTCGGCCACAGTCTTTCAGCAACGATCAACTGTCCACAAGGGCGAACGAACCGCACTCCTCGTCGTATCGTAGCCAAATTTTGCGCCTGCTCCTATAAGGCCACATTGGGCGTGCCCTTTAGGCCGTGATCACGGCTCCGGGCGGTTCATTGCCATCACCTTCATGCCATGACCTTCATGCCATGACCCAAGTACCCAATTCAGCCATTGCGGCGCCCGCACCGAGCTCCATGCCGAAGGCGGGGCTGTTCGCCTGGATCGAACGCCAGCCTGACGCGGCATTCGGGGTGTTTCTGGCGCTCCATTTCGTGGTTTGGACCGCGCTGCCGACGCTACTGTACGCCAATTTGCCGCTCGATCTCATCGAGGCACTCACGTACGGCCCCCAGTGGATACTCGGCTCCGACAAGCTGCCACCGCTGCCCTGGTGGCTGGTTGAGATCACGCACCGAGTCTTCGGCGCCGATGTCGCCTACTACGCGTTGGCGGAAGTGGTGGTCATTATCGCCTTCGTGCTGGTGTGGAAGACCGCGCGGCCGCTGGTCGGCGCGACCGGCGCGTCGATCTGCGTGCTGATCATCGATGGCCTGCACTACTTCCAGTACACGGCGGCGAAGTTCAACCACGACGTCATACAGTTGCCGTTCTGGGCGCTCGCCGGGTGGTCGTTCCACGCGGCGCTGCGCCGCCGGCATATCGGCCACTGGATCTTGCTCGGCATTGCCTTCGGCGGCGCGCTCTGGGCCAAGTACTTTGTCGTGGTTCTTGCGGGATCGTATGCGCTGTTCCTGCTGTTCGATCGCGACGCAAGGCCGGCGCTGCGCACGTCGGGCCCATGGCTCGCTGCCGCTGTTGCGCTCGCCCTGAGCATTCCGCACTTAATCTGGCTCGTCCAGAACGACTTCGTACCGTTTCATTACGTGGACGGGCGAGCGGCCCCGGCGCGCGGATTTTTCGATCACATCCTGCATCCGTTGGAGTTTGTCGGCGGCCAGATCTTCTTTATGCTGCCGCTCTTCCTCATTGCGGCCATGTGGGTATGGCCGCGGTCGGCGAGCTTTCCGCTCCTTTCGGCGGGCGGCGGTTGGGGAGGGGGATCGAGAAGTTTCGCGCCGCCGCCGACGGCCACCGCGTCGCCCGGCGACTACGGCGCCGATGACTTCGACCGCCGCATCGTGACCGTTCTCGCCTTCGGTCCCATGGCGGCCATGCTGGTGCTGATCGCGGCCAGCGGCCGCGGCACCATCACAATGTGGGGCTATCCGCTGTGGCTGTTCCTCGGCCTGTGGATTGTGCTGTGCGTGCCACGCGCGCTCGATGCGCGGCGGCTCCGCCGCGTCGTCGGCACATGGGCCACGGTCTTCGTGTTGTTAGCACTGGCGTTCACGGCCGACTACACCGTGGCGCCGCTGATCGATCATCGCTACCGCGCCGCGTTCTTTCCCGGCGACGCGCTGGCGGCGGATTTGACCCAACGCTTTCACGACGCGACCGGCGGCAAAAAGCTGCGCTACGTCATAGGTTCCATGTGGCTCGGCGGCAATGTCGCACATTATTCCCCGGATCATCCGGATGTCCTGATCGACGGACTGCCGCGGCGCGCGCCCTGGATCGATCTCGACGATTTACGTGCCAAAGGCGCGATCCTGGTGTGGCAGACGGATGACTTCAACCACCCGCCGCCCGAACTGGCGGCTGTTGCACCCTCAGCGAAGGTGGAGCCGCCCTTGATGCTGCCGCCGCGCCGTTTCAGCACCGCCCTCGCAGGGTTCGGCTGGGCGATCCTGATGCCACGGTGAACTCGTGAGCTTAGGGTGAAGGAATCACATCACCGCTTTGATCACTCTGGCCACCTTGTCGAAAATCTCGCCGATCTGCGCCTCGCTGACGATTAGCGGTGGTGTCAGCGCCAGCGTCTCGCCGGTGATGCGGACCATGACGCCCTCATCCTGGAAGGCGCGGTTCATCGCATCGTAGGCGCGCGCGCCAAATGCGTCCGGGCGCGAGGCAAGGTCGATGCCTGCGGTGAGCCCCACGGTGCGGATGTC
>JASHVC010000428.1 GCA_030039655.1 Xanthobacteraceae bacterium
CGGCCCTCGCTCTTGTCGTGGAGTGGGCGCAGCATGTCGGCGGCCGCGGCGATGTCGGCGACGACCACGTGCTCGTAGATTGTGCCCAGCGCTGTGTCGCCTTTACCGACGAGGCGCTTGATTTCGTCGTCGTAGGAATCGGACTCGCCGATCGCCTTCTCGAAAATCGAAGGATTCGACGTGATGCCGCTGAGGCCATCGTCGTCGATCAGCCGCTTGAGTTGGCCGTTCTCGATGATGTCGCGCGAGAGAAAATCGAGCCAGACCGACTGGCCTTTTTCCGCAAGCGCTCGCAACGGGTTCATGGCTGTTTCCATTTTTCGATCTGGGCTTTGGCAGCCTCGACAATGTGTTCGGGAGTAAAGCCGAAAGCCTTCAGTATTTCCTTAATCGGCGCTGAAGCGCCGAATCGATACATACCAAGAATAGCGCCGTCCACGCCTGCGTAGCGCTCCCACCCGCGCGGCGAAGCGGCCTCGACAGCCACGCGCGCTCTGATGGCTTTCGGTAACACTCTCTCCCGGTAACTTTCATCCTGCCGGTCGAACAGCTCCCACGACGGCAAACTGACGACGCGCACAGCGATGTTCTGTCCTGAAAGAAGATCGGCAGCCTCCAAACAGAGCGAGACTTCGCTTCCCGTCGCGATGAGGATCACATCGGGCCGGCCAGTCGGCGGGTCCGCCAACACGTAGCCCCCGCGGGCGACGCCGGACGCGGCCGCGTAGCGAGTGCGGTCGATAGTCGGCAGCGGCTGCCGGGTTAGCGCCAGGCAAGCCGGCAAATTCTTCAGGTCAATGATAACGCGCCATGCTTCGACGACCTCATTGGCGTCAGCCGGACGAAAAACAAACATATTCGGAACCGAGCGCAACCCGATCAGCTGCTCGACCGGCTGATGGGTCGGGCCGTCTTCGCCAAGGGCAATCGAATCGTGCGTGTACACGTAGATGACCGGCAAACCCATCATCGCCGCCAGCCGCATCGGCGGTCGCATGTAATCGGAGAAGATCAAAAAACTCGAACCGAATGGCCGCAAGTCATCAAGAGCGAGCCCGTTGAGAATCGCTCCCATGGCATGTTCGCGAATGCCGAAGTGCAGATTGCGGCCCGTGTACTCCGATGGCTCGAAATCGCCGGCGGAATCAAACTTGAGCGCGGTCTTTGTCGAGGCGTTGAGGTCGGCCGCGCCGCCGATCAGCCAAGGAAGATTCTGCCCGATGGCATTGATGACCTTGCCGGAGGAGTCGCGTGTCGCCAAGCCTTTGGCGTCGGGGGGAAAGAGGGGAAGATCGGCGTCCCACCGCGGCGGTAGCTCGTGCCGCCGAATAGCCTGCAGGCGGTCGCCCAGCTCGGGAAAGCGCCGGCAATATTCGGAAAATTTTTCGTTCCACTCGCCATGCAGGCGGCGCCCGCGCTCGCCGATGCCGCGGCTGAAATGCTCGTACACGCCGTCGGGCACTAGAAATTGTGCATCCTCAGGCCATCCGTAAGCGCGCTTGGTCAGTCTGACTTCCTCTACGCCAAGCGGCTCGCCGTGCGCGGCGCTGGTGTCCTGCTTATCCGGCGCGCCGAAGGCGATGTGGCTGTCGACGATGATCAGGGTCGGCCGGTCGCTAGTCCTTTTGAAATCCGCCAACGCGTCTGCCACGGCCTTCGTGTCGTTGGCGTCGGCGACGTGGACGACATTCCAGCGGTAGGCGCGAAAACGGGCGGCAACGTTCTCGGTGAAGGTGATGGACGTTGGGCCGTCGATGGTGATGTGATTGTTGTCGTAGATCCAACACAAGTTGGACAGCTGGAGGTGTCCGGCGAGCGAGGCGGCCTCGCTCGCCACGCCCTCCATCAGGTCGCCGTCGCCGCAGAACGCATAGACATTGAAGTCGAACAGCGGAAAGTCCGGCCGATTGAAGCGGCTCGCCAGGAAACGGCCGCCGATCGCCATGCCGACGCTGTTGCCGCAACCCTGCCCGAGCGGCCCGGTCGTGGCTTCGACGCCCGGCGTTACGCCGTATTCGGGATGGCCCGGGCAGCGGCTGCCAAGCTGACGAAATCGCCTGATGTCATCGAGGCTGACCGCCGGGCGGCCGCCCTCTTCGGGGTCGCGCACGTGCGCCAGATGCAGGAGCGCGTAGAGCATCATGGAAGCGTGCCCGTTCGACAGCACGAAGCGGTCGCGGTTCGGCCATTTGGGATCGTCGCAATCGTAGCGGAGGACCTCCTGCCACACCGTGTAGGCGACGGGGGCAAGGGCCATGGGGGTGCCGGGATGGCCCGAATTGGCCTTTTGCACCGCATCCATGGCCAGCGTGCGAATCGTATCGATGCACAGCCGGTCGAGCCTAGTGCCCCGCAAGCCATCGCCAGGAGCGGTGTCCTGAAGATCGTGTTTGCGAATGTCTGTCTCGGCCACAGGACCCCTCCGCGATGATTGAAATACCCTTCCCCTCAATCCAACTCGCGCGTCGGGCTTGGGGTTCCGAGGGCCCGGTGTCTGCGGCGCAAATTCATCTCCCCGTGGGACGCGCTCGTTTGGGCAGCATATAATGAATCGGCATTGCGCCATTAGGCGGGCGGCCGAAGCCCCTCAAGCCGGGTTTCGGGACCTGGATTGTCATGATGCGATTGCGCACCGCGACTCTGATCGTAGTGATTTTCTCGACGATCGCGGGAATCGTCTTTGCCGGTCCGGCGAACGCCGCCCAACGCGCGGTCGTGCTCGACGTTGATGGGGCGATCGGTCCGGCCGTCGCCGACTATATCGTGCGCGAGCTTCAGACCGTGAGCCCGGACGATGTTGGTCTCGTAGTGCTGCGCTTGAACACGCCGGGCGGCCTCGATACCTCGATGCGTAAGATCATCAGCGCGATCCTGGCTTCACCCGTGCCGGTGGCCACGTTCGTCGCGCCGAGCGGTGCGCGCGCCGCCAGCGCCGGCACCTACATCGCCTACGCGAGCGCCATCGCCGCCATGGCTCCGGGCACCAATATCGGCGCCGCAACGCCCGTGCAGTTGGGCGGCGGGTCGCTGCTTCCGGGGAGCGGTTCGGATCAGAAGTCACAGAACAAAAATACCGACTCCAACGACACCGAAACGCGCAAGATCACAAACGATGCGATCGCCTATATTCGCAGCCTTGCTACTGTGAACGGACGCAACGCCGATTGGGCTGCTGACGCCGTGCGCTCGGCCGTGAGCCTGCCTGCTGCCGAGGCGCTGTCGCTGCACGTCATCGATGTGATCGCCAAGGACATCCCCGATCTTTTGGGCCAGATCGACGGCCGGACTGTAACGGTAAACGGCAAACCGCAGCGTTTGGCGACCGCGGGACTAACGGTTGAACGCGCTCCGCCCGGTTGGCGCACGGAGCTTTTCGCTTTGGTGACCGATCCGGACGTCGCCTTCATCCTGATGCTCATCGGCATCTACGGGATCGTGCTCGAATTCTTCAGTCCGGGCGCCGTGGCGCCGGGCCTGATTGGCACCATATCGCTTCTGGTCTCGCTCTATGCCCTTGCGTTTATACCCATCAATTACGCGGGCGCCGCCCTGGTGCTGATCGGAATCGCCCTCATGATTGCCGAGGTCCATATCGGAAGTTTTGGGGCGCTCGGCGTGGGCGGCATTGTGGCTTTCGTCATCGGCGCCTTGATGATGTTTCCCGAGCGCGCGCCCGGCTTTTCGCTCTCCGCCGCGGTTGTGATCGGGGCTGCTATCGCCAGCGCGGCGCTTATCCTGCTGGTGCTGGCGGCGCTGTTGCGCTCGCGCAACCGGCCGGTGGTGACCGGCGGCGAGGCGCTGATCGGCGCCGAAGGCGAAGCGGTTGCTTGGGAGCAGGGCGAGGGGCGCGTGCGCGTCCAAGGCGAGCTTTGGACCGCCCGCGCCAACGCGCCGCTTGCGGCCGGCACGCGCATTAAGGTCGTCAGCCGCGACGGCCTTGTCCTTTTCGTCGAAGCCATACGGCCTGCCTAGGAGCACAGCCATGTTTCTCGGTGTCCTCATCGTCATCGGCTTTCTGGTTCTGATGTTTCTCTACGCCTCGATCAAAGTGCTGCGCGAATACGAACGCGG
>JASHVC010000429.1 GCA_030039655.1 Xanthobacteraceae bacterium
AAACCGACGACCAGGATGCAGCCATCTCAGCTGTGCTCAACGATCTGTCCGCCGGCCGGCCAATGGATCGGCTCATCTGCGGCGACGTCGGCTTCGGCAAGACCGAGATCGCGCTGCGCGCCGCTTTCATCGCGGCCATGAACGGCAAGCAGGTCGCGGTCGTGGTGCCGACCACGCTGCTGTCGCGCCAGCACTTCAAGACCTTCAGCGACCGGCTGCGCGGCTATCCGCTGCACGTCGCGCAAGCCTCGCGCCTCGTAGCGCCGAAGGAACTGATCGGGGTCAAAAGGCGCCTCGCCGAAGGCGACATCGACATCGTGGTCGGCACCCACGCGCTCCTTGGCAAGACTATCAAGTTCAAGGATCTCGGCCTCATCGTCGTCGACGAGGAGCAGCATTTCGGCGTCGCCCACAAGGAGAGGCTCAAGCAGCTGCGCGCCGAGGTGCACGTGCTCACGCTCACCGCCACGCCGATCCCGCGCACCTTGCAGCTCGCGCTCTCCGGCGTACGCGAAATGTCGATCATCGCAACGCCGCCGGTCGATCGCCTCGCCGTGCGCACCTTCGTGTCGCCGTTCGATCCGGTGGTGGTGCGCGAGGCGCTGCTGCGCGAGCGCTACCGCGGCGGCCAGACCTTTTATGTCTGCCCGCGCATCGAGGACATCGCCGGCGCCAAGGACTTCCTCGACAAGAACGTGCCGGAAGTGCGCGTCGCCGTCGCGCACGGGCAGATGCCCTCGACCATGCTCGAAGACGTCATGTCGGCGTTCTACGACGGCAAGTTCGACGTGCTGCTGTCCACCGCGATCGTCGAATCCGGCCTCGACATTCCCACCGCCAACACGATCATCGTGCATCGCGCCGATATGTTCGGCCTGGCGCAGATTTATCAGCTGCGCGGGCGCGTCGGCCGCTCGAAGCTTCGCGCTTATGCGCTGCTCACCCTGCCGCCGAACCGCAAGATCACGCCGCAGGCCGAGCTGCGCCTCAAGGTGCTGCAATCCCTCGACACGCTCGGCGCCGGCTTCCAGCTCGCCTCCCACGATCTCGACATCCGCGGCGCCGGAAATCTCCTGGGCGACGAGCAGTCCGGCCACATCAAGGAAGTCGGCTACGAGCTTTATCAGCAGATGCTGGAGGAGGCGGTGATGAGCCTCAAAGCCGGCATCAGCGCGCCGGTCGCCGACAAATGGTCGCCGCAGATCACCATCGGAACGCCGGTGCTCATCCCCGAGGACTACGTCACCGACCTGCCGGTGCGGCTCTCGCTCTACCGGCGGCTCTCCGAGATCGAGGACGATCAGGCCATCGAGGGTTTCGCCGCCGAACTCGTCGACCGCTTCGGCCCGCTGCCCGAGGAGGTCGAATATCTGCTGCAGGTGGTGGCGATCAAAACGCTCTGCCGCCGCGCCAACGTGGAGAAGATCGAAGTCGGCCCCAAGGGGGCCGTGCTGTCGTTCCGCGACAATATTTTCGCCAACCCCGACGGGCTCATTTCCTACATCGCCAAACACGAAGCCGGCGCCCGCGTGCGGCCGGATATGAAAGTCGTATTCTTCGACGAATGGGAATCGCCGAAGGCGCGGCTGCGTGGGGCGGCTGGGATTTTGCGGGCGTTGGCGGGGATCGCGGAGCAGGGGAAGAAGGCGGCGTAAGCCTACGCTAAAAGTCGTCCGGCCAGCGCCGAGCGCCGTGATAAACGCGCAAAATCTGGATGACATCGCGTTTCACGCGGTAAGGCACGATATAGGGCGTCCGTGGGATGACGAGTTCGCGCGTTCCGGGCACGCGGCCGGGGCGACCCATATGCGGGTTATCCGGCAGCAAATGTTCGACGGCGTGAAGAATTCGTAGCGCGATCCGCCTCGCCCCAGCGGGACTCTCCTCTGCGATGTAGGCTCGGAGCGAGATGAGGTCCTCGATCGCCTCGGGCGACCAGACGACGATCATGTGGCCGATCGTTTGGGAGCCGGTCGCTCACGCTTGCGACCCCAGGAATTGACCCAGTCCCTGACGTCTTTGTGGGAAACGCCCTCGCCGCGGTCAAGCGACGCAATTGCGCGCTTGACGCCCGCGACCTGCCACTCGTTCACGTCAAGATACTCATTGAGTGCTTCGGCAGTGAGAAACGAGCGCGTGCGGCCGGTGCTCTTGGCCAGCTTCTCCAGGCGTTTCTTGACCTGGGTCTCAACGCGGACGGTGAAGGTCGTCGACGGCACGATCTAATCCTCTGTGTTAGAATGTACACATCGTAGCACACCTGTGCCCATTCACAACATGAATTGCCTTGCTCCCAGAGGGAGCATCGCGCACGAAGCGCTTCGGCCCGTTGCCCGAGGAGGTCGAATATCTGCTGCAGGTGGTGGCGATCAAAACGCTCTGCCGCCGTGCGAACGTCGAGTAGATCGAAGTTGGCCCCAAGGGCGCGGTGCTGTCATTCCGCGACAATATTTTCGCCAACCCCGACGGGCTCATTTCCTACATCGCCAAACACGAAGCCGGCGCCCGCGTGCGGCCCGATATGAAGGTCGTGTTTTTCGACGAGTGGGAATCACCAAAGGCGCGCTTGCGCGGGGCTGCGGGGATTTTGCGGGCGCTGGCCGGGATTGCGGAGAAGGGGAAGAAAGCGGCGTAGTGGGCGTCAGGATTAGCCACACTGTCGTCTACTGCATTGATTGCGCGTTCTCGTGCGATAGTTGCTGATAAACTAGCAACACGCTCCGCTTGCAGCGCTTAAAGAAGTGCAATAAGTTCCTCGGGCCTGCATGCATCTTTGGGGCCGTTTATGCGCATTTATTTTGTAGGATCCTCTCCGAAGGAATCGAGCGCAGAAGAAAAGGAACGCTACAAGCGCGCTTGCCATGAAATAGGGAAATATTTTGCTTCTTTAGGTCATGAATTTGTGATCGGGTCGATTTCACCTGGCACTGCAGACTATTACATCGCAGAAGGGATAAAAACCTTCAAAAAAGAAAACAGTCACGCAAGAATTCACTTGGATGTTATTACAAGAGAAGATCATGCAATTCAAGGAACCGAACTGGAAAGCGTCCTACCAAAAGACACGTTTGTTCTTAGAACGATCACCGTCCCCGGTACTAATAACCACGCACGACTGATTTCTGGCCTAGAGCATTCCGATGTGGTCCTTCTTTTGGGCGGCGGAAGCGGAACGTTGACGACAGGAATCGCTGCTCTCGCCATGAAGCGACCAACCTTAGCGTTGCCCCAATTCGGCGGCGCGGCGAAGCAGATTTGGGATATTTTAGTGGAGCACTATGCAAGAGGACCGTTTAGTCACCAGGACATTCAACGCCTGCAAGCAATATGGAGTGAAGAGTCGCCTCGTCATATCGGATTGGCGCTAAAGAAGATTTGGAGAAATAACCCCTTCAGTCAGAGAATCGAGTTGAATCAAGCGCTATTGGCGGCGCTGTCGCTTGTCTTTACTTTTGCTTGGATAGCTGTGTTTACTGCATCGAAACACTCTCCAAGCATGGTTGCTTCGGCCTTCTTTTTGCTTACCGGCCTTGCGGCTGCTCTCGGCTCTACGACAAGAAATATTGTTCGCTGCTATTTTGACTTGGAGGAGAGGTTCTCGTTCGGCCGGTTCATCACGGAATTTGTCTTGGGATTAGTTGTGGTATTCATCCTATTCTTGGTATTCCAACTAGGAGGGGTTGTGGTTTCCGGCAAAACACTTTCGTTCGAAGACATGACTGATTCGGCACAGTTTCAGCGCGTAGTTGTTGGGATGAGCTTGGTGGGTTTCGCGGCATCATACCTTATTGAGAACTCGCTTGAGCGTCTGAGGTCCAGGTTAACAACCGTTTTGAATGAGACGATACAATCGCCAAACATGTAACTGGGTCGGAGGGCCGCCTTGAGCTTCGAAGACGCCAAGAAGGCGGTGCTCGCCAAAGCTTTCAGGAATTCGCTGCGCGGCAGCGACAGAGACGCCTGCTCGATCTGAGGGGCGAGCTCGAATGGGACTCATCGTATGATTACAAGATTGAGAGAGCGCGTGATTGAACATGTTCGTTGATTGCCGGTTCGAGCCCTGCAACGAACAAATGGTTTTCCGTCGCCTGAGGTGCTTGCGCGAAGCCTCGGGAGCCGGGCTTCATCCATCGAGCGCCGATTAGCGGCCGGCTCGAGGTGAGGTATTGTGAGCCGCCGCCTTGTCACGACATTTTCGCCGGAGTCGGTGAGTCTGCACTTCGCGTGCTTTCAGTTTGCGCGGGCGTTTCTCGGTTTGCTTTATCCCAATGGCGATCCGGGACACTCGGCGTATCCTCGCCCAATTTCGTGAGATCCCGGTGGAGTTTTTCCAGTGCCGTCAACGCGTCTGTTCGCTGATCTTCGCCAACGTGCTGGAACCGAAGTATGAATATCTCAAATTCTCGCCTCATAGAGGAATAGCTGGCGCCTGCCGATTTATGTTTTTCTGCTCGTTCCGAAAAATTCAATAACGTTTGAAGAGCAGACAGAAACGCAGCCACCATTGCAATCATTCCTGCCGCGATCTTCCAAAATGTGTCAGGGTTATTTTGCAACGTTGCAAATATGGTAGTACCTACAACTGTAGCGCCTATCAGCGCCGGAATTCCTAATAGAAGATGTTTTCGGCGTAACTCGTCGGAACTTAAATACTGTGCGCGCGCAACTACCTCGCAGTTCCTGCGATAGAGTTCAGCGCTAGTAATGATGTCAGCGAGTGCCGCGAGGGGTGATGTCACTGCGCCCTTCTTTGCTGGCTACAGTTCCTGGCTGAGCGTCGCCTGATCCAACTCTATAGAATACTACCGGTGATTGAATAGCAAGCTTGAATGTCCTGGCGATCGTTATGCGACCAGCAACCGAGGATCGAGCGCGAAGCGTTGTGTCTACGTTTTGGCAGCAGAAAAAACTGCTTGGACCTCGCTGCGGTCAACCCGCCGCCGTCATTGCCGGGCTTGTCCCGGCCGTCCACGACTTCCGTCCATGACCCTGGTTGTGTAAAAACGCGTGGCCTGTGATTCACTCCGCACAGTGATTCTGCTGCTGTGGAGGATTGTATGAAGCGCTTTGTTGAGGGGATCGATCGTGGGCAGGCGACGCTATTTCCCGAGTGCCTGCAGGACTGGATTAGCGAGGACAACCCGGTTCGGGTGATCGACATCTTTGTCGAT
>JASHVC010000430.1 GCA_030039655.1 Xanthobacteraceae bacterium
TACGCCTCGGACGATTCGATCCCTTGATGACCTGACTCGCAAAGGCGACGTCAAAATCATTGTGCTGCGTCAGGGTTGCTCGTACCGGCAGATACTTGAAAACATCCTGATCAAGCGTGGTGTCGTCGGTATTCGCCAACTCGAATTTGGCACGCTTGAAGCCATCTATGGCTCGGTCAGTGCCGGTCTTGGCATCACCCTTTTACCGAAGAGTCTCATCGGCTCAGTCTGGCGGGACAGGGCCGTCGCGGTTCACGAAGTGCCCGAAGCTGAGTCGCGAATTACCACCGTTTTCGTCCATCGCCAGGATGCATTGATTTCCAGCGCGCTAAAGGCATTTTTGACGTTCGCGCGTTCGGCGCCTGCGCGAATGCGCGCCGCAGAATAGAATCGCTAACATGGCAGTGCCGTGGACGTTCTGGGAGACCTTTGAGCCGAGATTTAGATTCACCTGGGCAAAGTCACACCGAACGCTTGCCTATCGGCTCGCACGATAGCGCCATCACCTAATTTCGTTTCTGGCTGAGTTATCAGCTGGCATGAAGCGTGGCCCGGCAATCAGCAAAGCTGTAAGCGCCGTTCGCAAATGCCTCGACGGCGTTTTGCGCCACATCCTCCATGGCGCGGATGAGAAACGCAGTCGCGGCATTCGGAGGGAAGCCGAACGTGTGGTCGGACAATCAGATGGGAACCCTTCCGACGAGATCGAACGCCGCATCGAGCAGCGTTTCATGCGCAATTCATGGTTTTAGCAAAGCTCGTCATGAGCATTGCGAAACACCGAAAACAGGAGAATGCCGTGACGTCGACCTGCAAAACGCACAAAACCCCACAGCCTTTGCCGTCCGATGCTCGGCGAAGGGCCGTCAAGAACGGCCGCATTGTCATTGCCGCGGCACTCTTCGCACTGGTGCTGATTGGGGAGGCTGTGCTTTTTATACACTCGATTCGGACCATTCCCGATTTTCTAATGAATTACTACCCCGCTCCCTGATCCCGCGGCACGCGAATACGCCTCGCGCACGGCAATGCAGTGGTCCGCTCAACCCGGAAAGTTAGCCTACTCCGAGCAGGTCGCAGGCATCCTGCCAAATCTCCTGCACCACCTGACCCGCGGGCTCTGCGCGCGCGAGGAGGGCGGACTGTCCGGCCCACACTTGCATGCGGTGTAGGTCACCGACTTTTTGACCTTGGGCGCGCATGGCCGCAGTCAGTCCGCGCTGAACTGGATAGGGCGCGGGCGGTGGCGCATCAGACGTCGTCGCCGCGCGAACATAATCGGTTGCGATGCTGCGGCCGGCGCGGCCGCTGAAAACGCGGCTGATAACGGTGTCCTCTGGCGCAGTGCGCGATATTGCGTCTGCCCAAGCCGGGTGAAGCTTCGCTTCCGGGCAGCGCAGGAGTCCCGTTCCGATCTGTACGGCACTGGCGCCGAGCGTCAGTGCTGCGGCCGCGCCGCGCCCATCGGCAATACCGCCGGTAGCAACCACCGGTATTTTGACCGCGTCGACAACGGCCGGGATGAGCGCAACTAGGCCAATCTGTTTCCGCTCAGCGTCTTTGGCGTCAAAGCAGCCGCGATGTCCGCCCGCTTCCATACCCTGCGCGACGACAACATCAGCTCCCGCTGCTTCGGCGCTACGCGCTTCGGCAACGGTGGAAACGTTCGCAAACCATACAATGCCCTCAGCTTTTAACTTCGCAATGAATTCTGCAGGATAAAGCCCCATCACCGACGATACGATAGGTGGATGCGCAGCGAGCAGCGCAGTGCATTGCGCGGTAACGTCTAATGGCGCCGCGTCCCCGACCTCAGGCGGAACTGTTGGTCCCCAATTTCCAAGAAATGCACAAAGTTGATTTTCGTGCATCCGATCACGGTGCGGAGGCGGGTCAGGAATCCAGAGGTTGAGTTGAAACGGGCCGTCGCCCTTGTTGCGCACTTCGTTCGCCCAAATGACAATCTCCTCTGGCGACATCATATGGGCATTATCACAAAAGCAGATATTGCTATCAGATAAAATCGTTTTTCGTTCGCGCTTCAGACTATTAAGTCTTTCGCTGTGCAGTTCGAGCCGCAGCATTGGACGAGCGGACAATGATCGATCTTTATTATTGGACGACCTCGAACGGCCAAAAGATCACAATTTTCCTCGAAGAGGCCGGTCTTCGCTACAACCTCATTCCAGTAAATATCGGTGAAGGCGAACAGTTTAAGCTCGAATTTCAGGCGATTTCGCTAGGTAACCGTATCCCGGCCATTGTCGATCACGCACCCGTCGAGGGCGGCAAGCCGCGGGCCTTGTTCGAATCGGGCGCGATCCTGCTCTATCTCGCCGATAAGACGGGGAAGTTCATTCCAAGGGACCGGCGCAGCCGCGACGAAGCTATTCAATGGCTATTTTGGCAGGTCGGGCATCTCGGTCCTATGTCGGCCCAGAACAGCCATTTCCGAAACAAAGCTGAAGAGAGGCAGCCTTACACGATCCGGCGCTTTGGCGCCGAGATCAATCGTCTCTATGGCGTACTAAACCGGCGCCTCGCCACCTCGCCCCATCTTGCGGGCGATTACTCAATCGCCGACATGGCCTGCTACCCGTTCATCACGTTGTGGGAACGACAAGGCCAAGAGATTTCCGAATTCCCGTATCTTGAAGCCTGGTTTGAGGCGATCAAAGCACGCCCGGCGGTCATCAGAGCCTACGACTGGACGATCAAGATCACTGCTGGCGCTGACAAGGCCGGCAACTCGAAACGAAACGGCGCAGTGTCCGCGCGGACCGAGCACTCTGGCGTCAGCAACGCTTCGACATCTGAAAAACTGCCGTGAGCGGCACCAATACCTCGTCGACGCCCGGTGGCATCGCCGGCCCTATCACAGCAGGTCTCTTTTCAACACTCGTCGGCATTGGACTGGCGCGGTTTGCTTATACCCCGCTCATTCCACCTTTGGTGACCGAACATTGGTTTACCGCCCCCCAAGCTGCCTATCTCGGCGCCGCAAACCTGGTAGGCTACGTCGTCGGCGCGCTGACCAGCCTCAACCTGACCCGCGCCATGCCGGTGACGGCGCTGCTGCGCGCGATGATGCTCGTGGTCACCACAAGTTTCTTCGCTTCTGGCTATCCGCTGCCGTTTTTGTGGTTCTATGCTTGGCGCTTCGCGGCCGGTCTCGCGGGCGGCGTGCTGATGGTCGCGGGGATGCCAGCGGCCCTTGAACAAATCCCGGCAAACCGGCGCGGCGTCGCCGCGGGCATCGCCATCGGCGGCGTCGGCGGCGGCATCATTGCTTCAGGCACTCTGGTGCCATTCTTGTTGGCATGGGGTTTGAGCCAAGCATGGTTCGGGCTTGGTGCACTGTCGCTGATCCTGACGGCGCTAGCCTGGCAGCTTTGGCCGGCACAGCATCGAGCGTCAGCACACCCGGGCGTCCCCGTGCAGCGCGGTTTGGTGCGTGACCGGAGCTTGTGGATGGTCTATGCCGCGTCCGCCCTGACGGCGCTGGGCCTCGTTCCTCATTTTATCTTTACCGTCGATTTCGTTGCCCGCGGCCTGCATCGCGGCATCGCAGCCGGGGCGCATCTGTGGATCGTGAGCGGGATCAGCGCGCTCTTTGGCGCACCATTGATTGGTTACCTGGGCGATCGGGTGGGGTTCAAAAAGGCGTTTCGCTGGAGCTACACGCTTCAAGCTCTGAGCGTTGGACTATTCGCATTCGCGGACAGCCAAAGCGTGCTTTTGCTCGCGGCTATCGTCGTCGGCGCTTACATCCCGGCCATCGTGCCGCTCGTCCTCGGCCGGCTCCAGGAACTCATCCCAAGGGATACGGCGGCGCAAAAGGCGGCTTGGCGTACGTCAACAACCGCCTTCGGCGTCGGCCAG
Organism: Xanthobacteraceae bacterium; assembly: GCA_030039655.1. The sequence continues at coordinate 3,883 of JASHVC010000430.1, forward strand.
GCCGTGGCTGGCTATGCCTACTCGTTCATCTTTTCCGAGACCGGCGGCGACTACCGGCTGCTGTTCCTGTTGGGCGCATCGAGCTTCGTGATTGCGCTTGGTCTCGATCTCTACCTTGGAAGGACCCGCAGCAAACAACCGCGAGCGTTCAGCCATGACCCAAGCCTATGAAATTCTCGACCATGAATACGATGTGGTGGCTGTCAGCATTGGTGGCGCGGGACTTCGCGCCGTGCTGGGAATAGCGGCCGAAGGCTTACGCACGGGGTGCATCACCAGGGTCTTTCCGAAGCGGAACCACACCACCGCCGCGCAGCGCGGCATCGCCGCAGTACTGAACAATCTGGGTGATGGCTATGGCTGGCGCTATCACATGTGCGACACCGTCAAAAGATCAGACCGGCTCGGCGGTCAAGATGCCATTGAATACATGTGCCGCGAGGCCATCGCTTCTGTGATCGAGCTTGATCAGTTAGGCATCCTCTTCAACGGCATTAAGGGTGGCGGAGACCCGCGAGGTGCAACGGAGCTAGGACGCACGCTGGATTACCGATTCAAAGTCTGGAGGGCGCTGCGTATCGAGAAGACGCCTCTGGCGAAGCCGTTGTACTCGATCTTTCCTGCAGGACTCTCCTCGACAAGGCCGGCGGCGTAATTCCATACGTTCCTGCGGGACGCCAAGACGTGACCCGCCGTCACGGTAGTGATGCTTTGTTTTGTCAATATGGGGAACAAGAATGATCCATCGCGGCACAATCGTTTGCCTTGGCCTGTCGCGATCATCTCCTGGGGCATTTCATACTACCTGATCGGTCTGTTTGGTGACTCAATTTCCAGTGACCTGCACAGGACCTCTGAAGTCGTCTACGGGGGTTTTGCCTGGGCGCTGCTGGTCATGGGGCTGACGTCCCCTCTCGTCGGATGGAGCATTGACCAGCGCGGCGGCCGGACGGTGATGATCATTGGATCGTTGCTTAACTCTCTAGGTTGCGTCGGTCTGGCACTCTGCATAGGTACGAAGTCTTGCTATGCGGCCTGGTCGTGTCTTGGGTTAGGCATGAGGCTTACACTTTATGATGCAGCGTTCGCGGCGTTGGCACGGGTTGGCGGTCGGCAGGCACGGGCGCCCATGTCTCAGATCACCTTCTTTGGCGGGTTAGCATCTCCGGTCTTCTGGCCACTAGGTCATGCTCTTGCAGACAGATTCGGCTGGCGCGGCGCACTGCTCGCCTACGCAGGCTTTGCTCTGATGACCGTCCCGCTTCACATGTCGGTACCAGATGGCCGCTATGACGAGATCGCCGCAAGCCATGGCGAACCGATGTGTCGTGCTCTTGCGAGCAATCGCCAGGACATCGTGTTGGCTGGCGGACTCTACGCGATCATCGTCACTGTCGCGAATTTTCTGAATGCCGCAATGTCATCCCACATGATCCCTATCCTCTCTGGCCTCGGTGTGGCTGGAGCGCTTGCGGTCTGGATCGCGACTCTGAGAGGCATTGGCCAGTCGTTGGCCAGAGGCGCGGAGGTCCTGTTTGGTCGCCGTGTCAACCCGCTGACTCTGACCTTCGCCGCGTCCACGCTCTTGCCATTCGCGTTCGTTGCTGGCCTGCTCAGCGGCAAGTCTGACGTTGCCGCTATGGTGTTCGCCTTCGCCTACGGCGCGACTAACGATCTGCTGACGATCGTGCGTGGCACGCTGCCACTCGCGAATTTCTTCAAAGTCTGGAAGATGAACGCTTCTTAAGCCCGCATACAATTTCCCTGGGTTACTCGATACGTTTAGATTCTATGCATTGATCCGCCAGCAGAAATTCGCGCGACGCTAGAGATAATTCGTGGGAACCGATGTGAAAATACATCATTACGCAACAGTGTATCGTCGGCGAGCCGGCTCTCAAGCGCACGGGCCGACGCGACCCCTGACCGTACCAGCACGTCCAGGCATTTGCCGAGCTCGTCACGGACCTTCGGCAAGACGGTCCCCGCATCCGGGTCGCCGCTCAGCGTCCGCTCGATCCATTCGCAAATTCGATTTCCAACGTCATGCTCGTTCCAAAAATGAGCACCCACCGCGTGAATTTGTCGCCAGGCGGATACCGCCGCGACCATATTTGGCAAGAACGCTGCGCGGGGCGATGTCTCCATCAACGTCAAGAATACTACTGCCAAATAGCCAGAGTTCGGGAAGGACGTGACGATCGGCGTCAGGATCGGCATCGTCTCAAGCAATCCGTCCCATCGATCCGCAAGATCAGCCCGACCCGGATTCATAAACCGAGGCGGTTGATAAAACATCGCGTTCAGCGCGTCGGCTAAATGTGACTCAGCGGTGAATGAGGTATCCCGATAGCTCAGGCTCCTCATTGATCTGGTGCGCAGCATTCGATCTGCTATCAACGAGCGGACGCCGGCAGGGTTTTCGGGCTCTGGCGTATCCACAGCATGCGTCGAGCGATCAAAACCGCGGAGGAAGGATGCGGCCGCGTCGTTGAAAGCATCGTCGTGAAGGAGCGTTATTGGCTCGATGAACAAGGTACGCGCTCGATCAAAGGGGAGGGCCGCGCACAACACCCCGAGAAAATCGAAATAGCCAATATTCCAAGCGATCGGCCGATTTTCGCGCTCGTCTCTATCGTCGCCGGGTAGCCCGTTGTTCGCCTCGGTAGTCCAAATCATGAGATGGCAAGCGAGCGATACCAACCACTCCGGCAGGTCGTCGACCGTTAGCCCAACGAGATGTCCGGCGAGAATGCCGAGCCCGTGCTCGTCGACATACATCTCAGGGACGGCCACGGGCATTTCCGGCCCTTCTTCGAAGGAGTGACTGCCAAGCCGAATGTACCGGCGCCGCCGCGAATGCCATGGCGCCAGCGCCGGCCAAGCGGGTTCGGCGACGAGGCCGTCTAGCCAGCGCTTCTCGTCAGCGACAGCTTGCGCAGTATTTATCCGATGCGTTTCGAGTATCTCTGCATCTCGCGCGGGCTCATGCGTGCGGCGCGGATGAACGGTCGCACGCATCACCAGCCGGACAAGCGCGCGCGGGAGCCGCGCATCGAGGCGGGCGAATTCGCGCAGATTTCCGCCAATAGCGTTCAGAACCGCATGGTCCTGGAGAGCCACAAGCGCCAGGAGGACATCGCGCGATTCCGTGTCTCGGTTTTTGCGATAAAGGCCGGCATAGCCGACGGCCGCGATGGCTGTTTTGTTGGAATAAATCTGCTCGCTTGCACGTGAAGCAATGTCGTCATTGTATTCCGCCGCGGCCGTTTGCAGCACGGACCGGCTCCACTCGTCGACAGCCCGGCGGTCTTCGCCCTCGTAGTCTCTTGCGGCGAGCGCTGCCGCTATAATTACAGCTCGCTCCCGCCACTGAACATCATAGTTGCCCGTTTCGTCTACCTCATTTGCATTGCCTTTATTTATCGCAACCTTCGCCCACGCGATCCCTTGCGCAACAATTTCCGGCGTAGACTCTGCCTGTTCGGATAGCGCCTTCTGGAGCGCAAGACGTGCGCTCGTTTCACGGAGGTGCGCGCTCGATTTCGTCACCGCAGCATTCCGCTGCGCGATTTCTTCCTCTGGCAGTTGATACTGGTGTCCTTCGACTTCCCGACCGTCGGCGAGGCGGATCGTCACGGGATGCCAGTGGCTGGCGTCGCTCATCCGAAGCGCCCGCTGCGCCGTCGCTCGCACGCCCAGAATCTGATTCTCGTTCTCCCCCGGAGGCTCGGCCGCAACGCGATCGCGCGCGCGAACCAGCGCGTTGCGCAATGTCTCGTGGAGTTCCGGCGGTCCGTTGATCGCGTAGTCGCCGATTTTGTCGATCAGTTCCAGCTGCCGTGATCGTCGCGCCATGAGATCTCTGGTCTTGACCAGAAAATGATCCGGCTCGACCTGTGGAGTGAAGAATCGTCCCATCCCCGAGATATCTTGCGAATGCCGCATATGGTCCCATTGCAGCAGTTCCGGAACTGCCAGCATCGGCCATGCCAAGCCCTTCATCGCAGCCCAATGGGAGAGCACGAGATCGACAGCAACGCAGACGAACGCAACGCTCGAACCCGACGGTCCCAGAACGTCTTCCAGTACTTCCTCCGGCGCGCGACCGGACTCGATTTGCCGATGCGCCCAGGCTTCAAGCGCCATCAGAGCGCAAGCCGAAACCAGCGGCCCGGTGCCGCCGCGCGTCCAT
>JASHVC010000431.1 GCA_030039655.1 Xanthobacteraceae bacterium
GCGGCGTGGCGGATTGACCAGCAACAAATCGGGATGGGACATTCAACTTGCGTTTGCCGATCATCTCAAAAAAGTCTGGCGCGAACCCGATCACGGCATCTGGGAAATGCGCGGGCCACCCCAGCATTTTACCTACTCGAAGGTCATGACCTGGGTCGCGTACGATCGCGCGATCAAGAGTGCGGAGACGTTTGGCCTCGACGCCCCGCTCGACGAATGGCGGAAACTGCGCGACGAAATCTGCGACGAGGTGTGCGAGCATGGCTACGACAAGGAGCTTGGCACGTTTGTGCAGGCCTTCGGATCGAAACAGCTTGACGCCAATCTGCTGCTGCTGCCCTGCGTGGGATTCCTGACCGTTTCAGATCCGCGCATCGAGCGCACGATAGCGGCGGTCGAGAGCCGCCTTCTGCGCGGTGGCTTCGTCATGCGCTACAGCACCGAAGAGGTTGAGGATGCGTTGCCACCCGGCGAAGGTGCGTTCCTGGCTTGCAGCTTCTGGCTCGTGGATGTCTACATGCTGCAGGGTCGCCACGACGATGCCGAAAAGCTGTTTCGGCGGCTTGTTGCTTTGCGAAACGATGTGGGGTTACTAAGCGAGGAGTACGACTCGGGCGCGAAGCGCTTGATCGGAAACTTCCCGCAGGCTTTTTCTCATCTCGCGCTCGTCAACAGCGCTTATAATCTGACGGAGACCAGGAAGCCCGTTCACCAGCGCGCGCAGGACGAGCATGCGCCTCCCGAAGACGTGGTGGCAGCGGCGGATTGACGCATTTGGATGCGATCGAGCGGCAAAGCCGAGGTCCTAAAGTTCTGCTATAAGCACCGACTAACTACTAAACGTTCCGGATGACACCGGGCAGGGGGCGAATAGGGAGGAACTGATGAAACGACTTTATTTGCTTGCCGCGGCAGCGGCCGTCGCCGCCACACCGGCGTTGGCCCAGGAAGACACCATCACCGTCGGATTTACGGCCTCGCAGACCGGACCTCTCAATGTCGACTCGTTAGGTCAGCAACGCGGCTATGAATTCTGGCGCGACCAGGTCAATGCTGCCGGCGGCATCAAGGCGGGCGGCAAAACCTATCAGGTCAAATTCGTCAGTTACGACGATCAATCCGTCGGCGGGCGAGTGCAGCAGCTCTACACGCGGTTGGTCAATCAGGACAAGGCGGACTTCCTGTTTGGTCCGTATTCGTCGGGTATGACCGCTCCCGCGACCGTCATCTCCGAGCAGTACGGCAAGATCATGATCGTCTCGGGCGGCGCCGAGGAGAAGCCGTTTGAGACCGGTAACAAATATCTGTTCATGTCGATCACATCCGCTTCTCACTATTTGTCGGGCGCCGTCGAGGCGCTCAAGCAGAAGGATCCGCACGCCAAGATCGCGATGGTCTATTCGGACGATCCGTTCTCCAAGACGGTGCTGGCTTCGGCCGCTCAGCAGGCGAAGGATGCCGGTCTCGAAGTGGTGATGAACGAATCCTATTCGCCCTCCACCACGGATTTCGGCCCGATCGTGAACAAGATCGTTTCGTCGAATGCGGACGCGTTCATGGGCGGCGGTCACTACTCGGATGGCGCGACGCTGGCTCGCCAGATGCACGATCAGAAGGCGAACATGAAGTGGGTCTCGATCCTGGTCGCCCCGGCCGACGATAAATTCGGCGAACTCGGGCCCGCCGCTCTCGGCGTGACCGTGCCGTCGCAGTGGGAGCTTCAGGTCAATTACAAGCCGCAGTTCGGCCCGACGACGGCGGAATTCGCCAAAGCTTTCGAGGATAAATTCCACGCCAAGGCCGACTATCATACGGCGTCCGGCTACACGGCCGGCGTGGTGCTGCAGCACGCCATCGAACAGGCCGGCTCCATCGATACGGAGAAAGTCGCGGCGGCGCTCAACGCAACTGACATCACGACCTTTTTTGGCCGGGTCAAGTTCGCCACCGATCCCGGACATCACGGCCTGCAGACCGAACACAAGATGGTGCTGGCGCAGTGGCAGATGGTCAACGGCAAGCTCGGCCGCCAAGTGGTGTGGCCGACCGATGCCAAGTCGGCCGATTTGATGTATCCGATTCCTCCGGCGACCCAGTAATTGAAGTTACGGACCGGCGGCCCGCTCCGCCGGTCCCGATCCCTGAAAACTCAGTATGCTCGGCATTCTCGCTTCGATCATCGACGGCGTGCTGGTGGGGCTGGTCTATGGACTGGCCGCCATGGGCCTGACGCTGATCTGGGGCGTCATGGATGTCATCAACTTGACCCACGGCACCATGATCGTCGCCGGCATGTTCGCCCTTTATTTGTTGGCCAACGCGCTGGGCCTGCCGCCCTATATGGCGCTGCCGCCGGTGCTGGTCGGCGGCTTTTTTGTTGGTGTGCTGCTCTACTGGGTCGCCATCCACCGCATGGTGGGTCGGCCGCCGCTGATGAGTCTGTTGTCGACGTTTTCTGTCAATCTCATGCTGGTCGGCATCGGTACCGCCGTGTGGGGGACGGCGCTGTTCAATGTCGAGGTCTCGCTGCCGGGAATCAGCATGGGCCGCTACACGTTTCCCGGCGCCCATATCCTCGCCGCGGTGCTCGCCGCCGTCATCGCGGCCTCGCTCTATCTGTTCCTTCAACACACACGAATGGGCAAGGCGGTACGCGCCGTGGCCAACAATCGCGAAGCGGCGGAACTGGTGGGCATTCCGACTACGCGCGTGCTCGCCATCACGGTGGGCTGCGGCGTTGCGTTGGCGGGCGTGTCCGGGATGCTGATCGGCACGCTGTTTCCATTCACGATTCTCTCGGGTGACGGCTATCAGCTAAAGAGCTTCGTGGTGACGGTGCTCGGCGGCTTCGGCAATCCGGTCGGCGCGCTGCTGGGTGGCGTCGCGCTCGGCCTGCTCGAGGGCGCGGTGACGCCGTTCGTGCCGGTAAGCTGGACGCTGGTGATCGAATTCGTGCTGTTTGTCCTGGTGCTGATTGCCTTTCCGGGCGGCTTGTTCGCGTCGCGCCGGGGAGCCTTGTGATGCTGCTGCCGCGCCTAATGCGCCGCCCGTTTTTCTGGATCATTGCGCTCGCCATCGCGGTTTTCGCCATTGCGCCCACGATCGGCAACAACGTGCAGCTGCGCGAGAGCCTGCTGCTGGCCGCGCTCTACATCACGCTGGCGAGCAATCTCAATTTGATGCTCGGCTATGCGGGCTACATCAATTTCGGCAGCATCGTCTTCTTCGGCCTGGGCGGCTATATCTGCGTGTGGCTGGTGAATTCGTATTCGTGGCCGCTGGGCTGGAGTCTGCTCGCCGCCGGCGCCTGCGTCAGCGCGCTGGCGCTGTTTCTCGGTCTCGGAATCCTCCGGCTGCGCGGCGCCTTCTTCGCGCTCTCGACCATTGGCATTGTCGAGGCTGTTCAAGCCTTCACCGAGAATTTCACGCCTTGGGGCGGTTCGTCCGGCATCTATCTGCCGGGCTCGATCTTCGCGCCGTTGGGCGGCGCGGGACATGCGCTCTGGATCATCTACTTCATCATGGTCGCGGTGATGGGCGCTTCGCTCTATCTGAGCTACGCGATCAAGAGTTCGAAGTTCGGCCTTGGTTTGCTCGCAATCGGGCAGAACGAAGACGCCGCCGCCATCTTGGGCGTGCCGACGCCGCTTTACAAGGCGATGGTCTACAGCGCCTCCGCCTTCCTGCCCGCCATTGCCGGCGGGCTTTATTTTTTCAAGAGCGCCTTCATTCAGCCGTCCGATGCCTTCGATTTGACGCTGTCGACCGAGTCGCTGGTGGTCGCCATGCTGGGCGGGCAAGGCACCGTCACCGGCGTGGCGCTCGGCGCTTATCTCTATGAGGAGCTGCGCGGCTACCTGCTGACGTCGTCGACCTTCGCCAATTTCCAGCTTGTGATTTCCGGCGCGCTGCTTCTGCTCATCGTGCTGTTCTTTCCCAGTGGGCTAATGGGTTTCATCTACAGCCGCTTCCCGCGCACCCAGAAGGTGCTGGAGTGACCGCGCTGCTGGAGCTGCAAAAGGTCAATAAGCGCTTCGGCGGCTTGCAAGCCGTGCGCGACCTGACCTTCAACGTCAACGAGGGCGAAATCCTCGGCTTGATCGGACCAAACGGCGCCGGCAAGTCGACGCTGTTCAACCTGATCAACGGCGTGTTCGCGCCGGACACCGGACGCATCATCTTCGCCGGCGCCGACATCACCGGCGAGCGGCCGTACAAGGTCGCCCGTGCTGGCCTCGCCCGCACCCATCAGATCGTGCAGCCGCTCACCAACATGTCGGTTCTGGACAACTGCACGGTCGGCGCTTGTTTCGGGCGCGAGAACCTTCCGCTCGGTCGCGCCCACGAAGCGGCGCGCGAGGCGATCGCGGTCGCGGGACTCGAAGACCGAGTCGCAACGCTGGCAATGCACCTCACCATTGCCGGGAAGAAGCGACTTGAGCTTGCCCGCGCGCTCGCCGCTCACCCGAAGCTGCTCTTGCTCGACGAGGTTTTGGCCGGCCTCAATCCAACCGAGGTCGAGCACATGATCGGCGTCATCCGCAGCATCCGCGAGCGCGGCGTGACCATCCTGATCATTGAGCACTTGATGCAGGCGATCATGAATCTATCCGATCGCATTGTCGTGCTCAATTTCGGCCAGAAGCTCGCCGAGGGCCTGCCGGCTGAAGTCGCGCAGGATCCTCAGGTCATCGAGGCGTATCTGGGCAATCCCAAGCTGGCCGCCGAGCTGCAGGGGGACGGCCAGCATGTCTGACACGCTCCTCCAGGTCGAAGCCCTCGAAGCGGGCTATGGCGAGGTCCAGGTCTTGTGGGGCATTTCGCTCAACGCCGGGCGTGGCCATCTCACTTCAATTGTCGGCGCCAACGGCGCCGGCAAGACCACCATGTTGCGCGCCGTTGCCGGCACCATTTCGCCCTGGAAGGGACGCGTCGTGTTCGAGGGCGAGGACGTGACGCAGCTGTCGACCCACGAGAAGTCGGCGCGCGGCTTTGCGCTGGTGCCGGAGGGCCGCCAGCTGTTCAGCAAAATGACGGTCGGCGA
>JASHVC010000432.1 GCA_030039655.1 Xanthobacteraceae bacterium
TTCATCGCGGAGGCCAACCAGCGCAGGTTTTCGCTGGACCCCGAGAACGGGGAACAGCTCGCCGCACTGATCAAGAAGGCCTACGACACGCCGAAGTCGATCATCGATCGGATCGCGAAGCTGATTCAGTAGTGATCCCGAACCGGCCACCCTACTCTCGATTAGATTTTTAATAGGTGAATTCACGTACACGTAAGAGGCGTCAACTAGCCTTTAATTTGGAACTTCGGCAGGCCAAGGGGGCTAGTGATGTTCGGACATTTCGCTCGCGTCCTAGAGGACGAAGCGGGAGCAACAGCGATTGAATACGGTCTCATTGCCGCGAGTGTCGCCATCGTCATCCTCGCTGCGGTGCAGGCTCTGGGCACCAAGGTGAATGAGTTGTTCGTTTCTGCCCTGACTGCGCTGAAATAAGCCGTTAATCGCGATTCTATGAAGCCCGTCTGGATTTCATCAACCAGCGCCAGCGGCATTTTAATTTCTAGCTTTAGAAACCGGTGCCTTCAAAAAATCGAGCTGTTGAGGATGCGGTCGCTGGCAGCCAGTCGCGCCGACATGTTCATTGTCATCTCGCGTCGCGCCGCAGCCATTTGCTCGGGCGTCCGCACGGACTGTTCATCCAGCATCCATTGATACGCGAAGGTGTAAACAAAAGCGCATCGCCCGTAACGCGCCTGCGAATACCGCATAAGCCGCACCTCCATCGGCACGTCCGAGGCGAGCACCTCGCGAGCCAGGACGTAGCCGTCCTCGGCGGCCATCGCCGCGCCTTGGGTCAGGTGCGGCGGAAAGGTATGAGCGGCATCGCCGCCAAGCACCACGCGGCCGCGATGCCATGGCCACGGCAGCATCATCGGCTCGATGGGGCTATAGACAATGTCAGAGTCGCCGTTGAGGGATGCCGCCACCTCGGCAACGTAACTGCCATAGGGAGACAGCCGCGCCTTGAACAAATCCGTGTAGTCTTCGCGCTCGAAAACCGCTTCCGGGTCTTCCGGGCAGATGTGAAAGATGTACATGAGATCATCGCTGAGCGGCATGGCGCCGGTCTTGCCGCCGATGCCCTGCAGAAACTCCATGCAGCGCACCTCTTCGTGCCGTGGCACCTGCACGCGCCAACCGCCATAACCGGACGGTCGAGGCGTGAACGTTGTTCCGACAAAATTCGAACGCGTCGTCGACCTTATGCCATCGAAGCCTGCGACAAGATCGAACGAGCTCGCGCGCCCGTCTGAAAATGCCACCACCGCCCGGTCTTTCTCGTCATGGATTTCGTTGGCCATGACCCCGGTGCGGACTTCCACACCAGCGCGTTGGGCAGCGCGCAATAGGATTTCATGTAAATGCAAGCGCGACAGGGCGCACGTTGCCGGCACCTTCTCATCCCCGAGAAGAAACTTGTGTTCGACGATCAACTCGCGATTGGCGTCGAAGATGCACATCCGGTCATAACTAAATCCAGTCGCCAGTATTTCGGGCAGTACCCCAAGCGCATCGTAGACGCGAAGCGCATTCGCCGGCTGGCCGAGCCCGACGCCCGGCACGTCGAAGGTCGGCCGACGCTCGATGAGAACGACTTCAACGCCACGCTGCGCCAAAGCCGTGGCCGCGGTCAGGCCACCCACGCCGCCGCCAATCACTAGGACGCGCCGGATGTCACTCATGGCCGCACGTTCGCTTCGCTGATGACTGCTTCAATTGTCCCGATGACCCTCGCTTCGATTTGTAATATCACTTCCGCTGAAAGCCGGGAGGAATCCATGAACGAAGGGAGTTCCGTACGCAGAGGCCACTGGTCGTACAGATGCGGCTGTTGCACCTCACGCCGCAACTTTCTCGCTGGGGCCGCGGCCGCCAGCGCGGCCACAGCGGTGGGAGGTGGCGTAGCCCCCGCCAGAGCCGCCTCGGCAAAATTAATCGACACCCATCACCACTTCTATCCGCCGCCCTATCAGAGGGCTTGGGCTGATTGGGAGGATCAACGCAAGATTCCACACCTCGGCGTGCAACTCTCGTGGACCAAGGAAAGCGATATCGAAGCAATGGACAAGAACGGCATCACCACCGCCGCGCTGTCCCTCCCGTCAACGCCCGGCGTGTGGTTCGACGCGAGCGCCGAGAAGGCGCACGACATGGCGCGGGTGTGCTGTGATTTTGCTGCCGAGATGGTACGCAACAAGCCGGGCCGTTATGCGCTGTTCGCCCCGTTGTCGATGCTCGAGGTCGACGTCACGCTGAAGGAAATCGAATATGTTTTCGATACGCTGAAGGCCGATGGTGTCAATCTACAAACCAACTACGGTGACAAATGGCTCGGCGACCCGACGTACAAGCCGGTGCTCGAAGAGCTTAACCGCCGCAAAGCGGTGGTCTACGTCCATCCGCTGGTGGCTAGCTGTTGCGGCCGCCTTAGCGTCGGTGCCTTTCCGGCAGTCATCGAGGTGCCACACGATACCACGCGCACCATCGTGAGCCTTTTGCTCAGCGGTACCTTCGCGCAGTTACGTGATATCAAGTGGCTGTTCTCCCACGCAGGCGGGACCATCCCGTTTCTTGCCGGGCGCATCGAGGCGTTCTACGAGCAGCGGGCACGCGCGCCTGGCGGCTTCGCGCCGGACGGCATCGAAGCTGAATTGCGCCGCCTCTCGTATGATACAGCGAATGCAACTCACCCGGCGGCGATGGCGGCCCTGTTGAAGCTCGTGCCGATTTCACAGGTAACCTACGGCACCGATTATCCGTATTTTTCACTTAATCAGATCGACAGCTTGCGAAAGCTCGGCCTGCCGCCATCCGATCTCGACGCGATCACCAGCGGAAATGCTGCACGCCTGGTGCCGCGGCTGAGTGCGTGATGAACCTGTCGGAGCAGTTCTCAGCAATGCGCCAGCTCGGCATGATGCCGTGCGTGCTTTTGGTGCTTACGGCTCTCGCTACGTTCGCATTGGCGCAAAACCAGAAGCCGGCACCAGGAAGCCGTCCGGCGCAAACCGACGTGACGGTCGCGATCGTGCTCGCGGTGGACACTTCCGGCAGCGTCAGCAACGCGCGCTTCGAACTCCAGAAGCAGGGCTACGCCGCGGCGTTCCGCAATCCGCAGGTCTTGAACTCAATCCGCTCGCTGGCCACCCAGGCGATTGCGGTCACCATGATGCAATGGACCGGGCCGCGGCTGCACGTGGTGGTGGCCGACTGGACGCTGATCAACGACAAAACAAGCGCCGAAGCCTTTGCGACGGCGATCGAGGCAGCCCCCCGCCAGTTGTTCGGCGGCGGCACGTCGATCAGCGGCGCGATCGACTATTCGCGCGTCCTGTTGGCGGGGAACCCATTTCGAGCGACACGTCACGTCATCGACATATCCGGCGACGGCTCCAACAACAGCGGCCGCTCGGTGACCCAGGCTCGTGACGAAGCGGTGGCCGATGGCATCGGCATCAACGGTTTGCCGATCCTCACGGTGGAACCAGGGCTCGACCATTATTATTACGATAATGTTATCGGTGGGCCCGGCGCTTTCATGATTCCAGCAGAGAATTATGACACTTTTGCTGATGCAATCTTGAGAAAGCTGATCAACGAGATAGCGACGGCTGAGCCTGACGCAGATCAGTCATTCGCCACTGCGGCGGCGTGGCAAGTCCGGCCCAGCCTGCGCCAAAATCTCGCGACATCGGTTGTGCGCAATTCACCGGTGCCAAAATCGACAACGCCTTGAGGGCAGACCATGCGTGGTTTCCACAGCAGTGCGTTCGATCCGCAAACGCTGGTCGTCCTCGAGACCGCTTTCGACGAAGCATGGTTGACGCTCAAGGCAATTGGCAACACATCCATAAAACCCGACGAGTTAGCGCGCAGCGTGTTGCGGCTTGCCATGGATGGCGAACGCGATCCGGTGCGCTTGCATGACGGCGCGCTCAAAGGCCTCATTCCCATGACGGCTTGGAGAGAAGCACGTTGAGAAGGAGCCGCTTGGCCCCTCTGGAGCATCAGGAATGGGCAGCCAGTATCGCGATCCCGGCGATCAACGCGGCCGCCATGGTGCCTATGAATATTGCAACGACGAATGGAAGTGTTTTCCGCAGCTTTGTGCGCATCCGCAGTTCCCCCATCCCCAGCGGCCATAGATACTGATTCGGCCACGATTAAAAGTGTTTGGGCTGTGAAAAACGGCG
>JASHVC010000433.1 GCA_030039655.1 Xanthobacteraceae bacterium
TGCACTCGCGCTCGAAAATTTCGCCGTTCAATGGCTGTCGCGTGCGCGGCCTACCGCTGCACACACTGGTCCGCGGCCGCTTTGTCATGAAGGACCGCAAGCTCGTCGACGGCACACAGGGTTGGGGCCGCTCCGTCCATACGATCCAGCACATGCCCGCGCCGCAAGTGCGCAACGCCGACTCGACCATGCAGGCAATCCTCCGCAACGGCGGGCGCCCCAGGGCGGAGCAGCGCGGATGACCTCGCCAGCCGCGGCAGAGCACGCAACCAAGCACTCCGACTTTTTCATTGAGCTTGAGGCCGTGACGCTCAATTACGGCCGCGGCACGAAACAGATCAAAGCACTGGGGCTGACCAACCTGCGCGTCCCGCAGGGCGACTTCGTCGCCCTTGTTGGCCCGTCGGGCTGCGGCAAATCCACCATCCTCAAGCTCGTCACTGGGCTCCTGACGGCCAGCAGCGGCTACGTGTATGTCGCTGGCCGCGAAGTGGGTGCCGAGGCCGTACGCGTCGGCATGGCGTTCCAGAATCCGACGATGCTTCCGTGGCTGACAGTACGCGACAACATCATGATGCCGCTCAAGATCGTGCCGCCGTTCCGCGAACAATACCGGCGAAAACGCAAGTCCGAGTTTCACGACCGCGCCGAAGCCTTGTTGAAGGAAGTGGGGCTGGCGAATTTCGGTGACAAACATCCCTGGCAGCTCTCGGGCGGCATGCTGCAGCGGGCGTCGCTGTGCCGTGCTTTGATCCACGAACCACAGCTTCTGATGCTGGACGAGCCGTTCGGTGCACTGGATCAATTCACCCGCGAGGAACTGTGGGCCATTATGCAAGAGCTTTGGATCAAGCTTCGGCCCACCGTGCTGCTGGTTACCCATGACTTGAAGGAAGCCAGTTATCTGGCCAACCGTATTTGCGTCATGCGGGCGCGGCCCGGCGAGATCATCGACGACGCCGAGGTGCCGTTTTCGCGGCCACGCACGATCGAAATGTCATACACGCCCAGTTTCGTGTCGATGACGCAGCGGCTGCGTGAACTCATTGTGACGGCCCATCCCGCCACCGAGGCCGCCTGATGGATCCGCAAGTCCGCCGCCGCATCGATTCGGCCCTCTTCATTGTCGGCTTTTTCGTGCTCTGGGAGGCTTTGTGCTGGGGCTTTGGGGTGAGCGACATCGTGCTGCCAAAGCCGAGCCAGATCATCGTTACCTTGGTTGAGCGCATGCCGGCGTTGTGGCCACATGCCTTGCAGACGCTCTACACAACTCTGGTCGGGTTCGCGTTCGGCATCGTGATCGGCATCGCTCTCGGCGCGCTGATCGGCTCCTCGCGACTTGCCTACGATGTCGCCTATCCGCTGCTCATCGGCTTCGCCACCATACCGAAGGTCGCCGTGGTGCCAATCTTCGTGCTCTGGTTCGGCGCCGGGACTGTGCCAGCAGTCCTGACCGCGATGATTATGAGCATCTTCCCTATCGTGGTGAATGTCGCCACCGGACTCGCCACCACCGAGCCTGAGCTCGAAGACGTGATGCGCGCGCTCCATGCGAGCAAGTTTGACATTCTTTGGAATGTCGGGCTGCCGCGCACCATGCCTTACTTTTTTGCCTCGTTGAAAGTTGCCATAACGCTCGCCTTCGTCGGCACTGTCATTTCCGAAACCGTCGCGTCGAACCGGGGCATCGGCAACGTCATGATGATCGCCAGTTCGAACTTCGACGTGCCGCTGGTTTTCGCCGGCCTGCTCATTCTCGCCATTCTCGGAATCCTGCTGTACGCCATGTTTTCGATGCTCGAAGCACGAGTCACGGGGTGGGCGCACCGCAAGGATGAGTTGTCGATCGGATAACGGGCGTTCAGAGCAGAAAATCCTGATTTTCAGCACCAAACATCACCGCACCCCAATTCGCGCCGTAATGCTCATATTGATTGGAGATGTGCTGGCGCGCGGCCAGGAGGTCGTTGAGGAGCCGCCCGAACGGCAATTCATCCGATAGTCCCGCCGCACCCGTCGCCTTGAAAATTCGAGCCGCGAGAAGCGTACAGCGCTCAATCACCGCGCTCGACTGAAACTTGAATTGCAGCCGTAATTCGAGCGGAGGCGCTTCATAGCGCTGTGCGTAGTCGTGCAGTGAGCGGCAATTGCGATGCAGCGTCTGCCGCATCTCGTCGAGTGCCGCCGCCGCCTCCGCGCAAAGAAGTTGGATGGCGGGATTATGTGACGCGAGGCCGCCCGCTCGCGACACTCGGCTGCCGCTATATGCGATGAGCGCAGTCAGCATTGCCTGGAGTGCGCCAAGACCGGATGTGGAAACGCCGCGCACGAAGATCTGCCCAAATGGCAAACGGTACAGGCTCGACGGATTGGCGGCTTGACCGGCCCCTTTGAGTTGAAAATTGTCCTGCAAGCGTTGCGCGCGATAGCGCGGAACGAAAACGTCCTCGAGAATCAGATCGATGCTTCCCGTGCCCTGGAGGCCCGCGACCTGCCAGTTGTCGACGGTCCGGTAGTCGCGCCGCGGCACGACGAAGAAGTGCCAATCAGGTGGCTTATCGTCGGAGTGAACCATGCCGCCAAGCAAAGCCCAGTCGGCGTGCTCGCAAGCGCTGGCATAGCGCCAGTGACCGCTGAGCCGGAATCCGCCGTCGACGACCGTGGCCCTTCCGGCCGGCATCGTGGAGGAGCAGATCAGCGTGCTGTTGTCCGAGCCCCAAACTTCCTGCGCGGTACGATCGTCGATGAGGCCGAGAAACCAACTGACAACGCCGAGCACGCCGTAGGCCCAACCCACTGACATGTCGCCTTCGCCCAACGCCATCTCGATGTCGTAGAAGGTGTTAAGGTCCATCTCGTAGCCGCCCCATCGCTTGGGCTGCAGCACGCGAAAAAACCCCGCCGCGTGCATTTCGGCGATGGTCTCCGGGAGGATTCCACGCCTGGTTCTTTGCTCAAGGGAACGCTCGGCGAGCGTCGGAATCATCGATCGAGCGGCGGCAACCAGCTCTGCCGGGTCGGGTATCATTTTGCTACGCGCGTTGGACTTCGATTTACGCCATCAGAAGGCAAAGGCCAGGATAGCGTTGACGCCGCGTGACGTGCAATTCAATTGGCCCATGGAGGCGACGACAGCAGCCTCGCCTTTACGTTTGCGCGTGGGAGGGCTGCGCACCGAGACGAGCATGGCGCGAGGCTTCAGGAATAGAATAGTATCCAACGAAAATCTGTCCGACGAACCTGGGAGGCGGCCAAGATGATGAGGGTCTTGTTTGCGGCGCTGCTGTGTGCCGGGTGGGCGCTGCACAGCGCCGGCCCAGCCAACGCGCAGGCTTATCCGACCAAAGAACCGATCAAGGTCATCGTACCCTTCCCGCCAGGCGGACCGACCGACGGCATGGCGCGCATCATCTCGGAACGGCTCGGAGCCGTGCTGGGCCAAACCATCGTCATCGAAAATCGTGGCGGCGCCGGCGGCGGCGTTGGCGGTAAATTCGTCGCGGAGTCTGCGCCCGATGGCTACACCATCCTGATGACTCCGGGCGGCGCGCTTACCACCGGCCCGATCATCAATCCCAACATCGGCTACGATCCGGTCAAGGTTTTCGCTTCGGTGTGCGAGCTGATCGAGACGCCGCTGATCGTCTCGGTTAACCCGAGCCTGCCGGTCAAATCCATGGCGGAGATCGTGGCCTACGCCAAGGCCAATCCGGGCAAGATCAAATGGGGCTCACAGGGTTTCGGCACTGCGCCGCATCTGCTGGAAGAAATGTTCAAGCTCGAAGCGAACGTCAACATTCTGCAGGTGCCGTATCGCGGCACCGCGCCGATGCTGAACGCCATTCTGGCCAATGAGGTGCAGTTAGTCGCCGATCCGGCCACCACCAGCCTCCCGTATATTCAGGACGGCAAGCTGCGCGCCATCGCCATCGCGGGCGACACGCGCGATCCGAAACTGCCGGACGTGCCGACCGTTGGCGAGGAAGGCTTCCCCAAGCTGCTGTCGCCCTTCTGGCTAGCCGTGGTGGCGCCCGCTGGAACTCCTGCCGATGTGATCGCAAAGCTCAACGGCGCATTCCGTCAGGCTCTTGCCGCGCCGGAGACACGCACGCGGCTCGACGCACTTGACGCCGAGAACAAGGCCGGCAGCCCCGAGGATCTCGACAAGATGTTGGCCGCAGAACGCGCGCGATGGAGCGAAGTGGTGAAAGCAGCGAACATCAAGATGGAATGAATTGCCGCGGCCGGCTTCGTCGGAGCCTGTTTGCGCCCTTCTCCACCCTCAGCAGTGAGTGTCTTTAGCCATGTTTCGCCGCGATACGCCTGAAGAAGCTGCATTCCGCACTGAGGTGCGCACGTGGCTAGAGGCCAATCTGCCGGCGGCTTTGCGCTGGCGCACGGCGCGGCCGCCGCCCACAGAGCTGATGCCCTGGTACCACACGCTCTCGCGCAAAGGCTGGGTGGCGCCGCATTGGCCTAAGCAATTCGGCGGCATGGGCGCGACGCTCAACGAACAGATCATCATGACCGAGGAGCTGGCGCACGTCGGCGCACCGCAGCTGCCCGCTCAGGGCCTCAATCACATCGGGCCGATCATCATGGAGTTCGGGACGGAGGCGCAGAAGGCGCAGCATCTGCCGCCGATCGTCGCCGGCACGGTTATCTGGGCCCAGGGGTATTCCGAACCCGGCGCGGGCTCCGACCTTGCCAGCCTATCGACGCGCGCGACGTTGGAGGGCGACCATTTCGTGGTGCAGGGGCAAAAGATCTGGACCACCTGGGGACATTATTCACAGTGGATGTTTGCGCTCGTGCGCACCGATCCGCAGGCGCAGCCGCGGCATGCCGGCATCAGTTTCCTGCTCATCGATCTGCGCAGCCCTGGCATTCGCATCAGGCCGATCAAGACCATCGCGGGCGATGACGAATTCAGTGAGGTGTTCTTTGACGACGTCGTTGTGCCCGTGGAAAACCTGATTGGAAAAATCAACGACGGCTGGCGGATCGCCAATGCGCTGTTGGGCTATGAACGCATCGGCACGTCGAACCCGCAATTCGCCTGGATCGCACTGGAGCGCGTCAAGACGATGGCGCGCGCCTCCGGCGTGATTGCCGATCCGGCGTTTCAGGATCGGCTCGCGGCAGCCAGCATCAACGTGACGGCGTTGGCGGCCATGTTCAGCCATACGGTCGAACTTACCAACCAGAAACAAAGCCCAGGCCCGGAAGCCTCGGTGGTCAAGATTTTCGGCTCCGAGCTGCTGCA
>JASHVC010000434.1 GCA_030039655.1 Xanthobacteraceae bacterium
AGGTTCGCGATGTCCGTTACACCGGCTATGGGGCCTTCGCGGCACGCGCCGAACGCATCGCGCAAATCCGCAACTTTCTTCAGGACACCGGTTATGCGGCAGCCACACGGCGCCGGATGCAGGGCGATGCTTCGACACGCGTTTTCGAGCGCCTGACCCTCGACGGCCGCACCATGATCCTGATGAATGCGCCGCCCCGTCCCGATGGACCGGCGATCCGCGACGGCAAACCTTACAGCGCCATCGCGCATCTGGCCGAGAATACGGTTCCGTACGTGGCGCTCGCGGGCGCCTTGCGCGAGCGCAATCTGTCGGCGCCGGAAATACTCCAATCGGACACCGCGCTCGGATTGGTCATCATGGAGGACCTCGGCGAGGATCGCATCGTCGCCGGCGATCCCCCGGCCCCGATCGAGGCGCGCTATCACGCCGCCCTCGATGTGCTGATATCCTTGCACCGCCGTCGCGTCCCCGACACGCTAGAGCAATTCGACTATCAGCTCCCGCCATACGATATGGATGCGTTTCTGATCGAGGTCGAGCTGTTGATCGACTGGTATCTGGTGCATGTGGGCGCGCCGGTTACCGAGAGCCGGCGCGAGATTTTCCTCTCGCTGTGGCGCGACGCGTTGTTGCCCGCGATCGACGCGTCCACGACTTGGGTGCTGCGCGATTACCATTCGCCCAATCTGCTGTGGTTGCCGGGGCGCCACGACGTTTCCCGAATCGGCATCGTGGATTTCCAGGACGCCGTCATGGGTCCGGCGGCCTACGATGTCGCCTCGCTGCTGCAGGATGCACGCGTGAATGTGTCGGAGCCGCTGGAGGTGGCGTTGCTCAGCCGCTACGTGCGCGCGCGGCAAAATGACGACCGGTTTTTCGATCCCGCCCAATTCGCGCTGCTCTATTCAACCATGGCGGCGCAGCGCGCCACAAAAGTCCTCGGCATTTTCGCCCGGCTCAACCAGCGCGATGGAAAATCGCAATACCTGCGCCATATTCCACGTGTATGGCGTTACTTGCAGCGCGCGCTGGAGCATCCCGACCTTGCCCCGCTGCAGGATTGGTATGCGGCTCATGTGCCATCGCCCAGCAGGTTATGATGCGCAGCGCGAATCGCGATAAGCGCTAAGGCTGGGCCAGATCACTCAACCAGGTCGCTCATGACACCAAACTCCGGGATCGTGCTGGCGGCCGGCCTCGGCACGCGCATGCGGCCCTATGTCGGCGACATCCCCAAGCCGCTGGTTCAGGTCGGCGGCAAGCCATTGATCGATTATGCGCTTGATCGCTTGGCCGAAGCCGGCGTCGAGCGCGCCGTGGTCAATGTTCATTTTCTCGCCGACACGTTGGAGCGGCATCTCGCGTCACGCAAAGTGCCGCGCATCGTCATCTCCGACGAGCGCGGCGAACTTCTCGGCACCGGCGGCGGTGTCGCCAATGCGCTGCCGAAATTGGGCGAGGGGCCATTCTTTCTGATCAATTCCGACACGCTCTGGCTCGACGGCATCAAATCCAACCTGGCGCGCCTCGCCAGAGCGTTCGACGGCGACACCACGGACGCGCTGTTGTTGCTCGCACCGACGACCGGCAGCGTCGGTTATTCCGGGCGAGGCGATTTTGCCATGCAGCCCGACGGACGCCTACGGCGGCGGGCCGAACGCGAAGTGGTACCGTTCGTCTATGCGGGCGCGGCTGTTCTATCGCCGGCGCTGTTCGCGGACGCGCCTTCCGGCGCCTTTCCGCTCACCCTGTTGTTTGATCGCGCCGCCGAGCGCGAACGGCTATTCGGGCTGCGGCTCGAAGGCTTATGGATGCACGTGGGCACGCCGGAAGCCGTCGCCGCCGCCGAAGCGGCGCTCGCCGCCGCGATGTAGAACTGCTATCTGCGGCGGCGATCCCGCAAATCCGGGGACTCATTGCGGCCCGCAGAGCAAATATTTCTTGGATTGTGAGTACGGATGACCGCGCTTGCGGGAACACCCCATATAGGGACCATCGACAGCATGGCTCCACGGGTTTTCACCATACCGGCGTCGGCCCCGTTTCTGCCGACGCTGATCGAGGCGCTGGCCAGCGGCAGGCTCGGCTTCCCGGCCGCGCGCGATCCGCTTGCGCTTGCGTCCGCGACGCTGTTTTTGCCGACACGCCGCGCCTGCCGGCTCGCCCGCGATACGTTTCTTCAAGTTCTGAAGGATGATGCCGCCATACTGCCGCGCATCGTCCCCATCGGCGATATCGACGAGGACGAACTCGCGTTCGCCGAAGCGGCGTCGGGCGACATCGCGGCGGATGCGCTGGCGTTACCCGAGGCGCTCGA
Organism: Xanthobacteraceae bacterium; assembly: GCA_030039655.1. The sequence goes on from JASHVC010000434.1 coordinate 2,321, forward strand.
TGGCCTGGAGCGGCGCCTGCTGCTGACGCAACTCATCAGCAAATGGGCTTCGGCGCCGGGGTTGCGCGCCACGGCCGGCGCGCCACTCGTGGCGCAAACGCCGGCAGCGGCGTGTGCCCTCGCCGACGACCTCGCGCGGCTGATGGACGACATGACCACGCGCGGCGTGTCGTGGGACCGCCTCGACGATCTCGTGCCCGAGCAATTCGACGAGTACTGGCAGCTCACCCTGAAATTTTTGCAGATCGCGCGCGAGCAATGGCCGCTGATTCTGAAAGAGCGCAATTGCATCGAGGCGGCGGAGCGACGCGACCGATTGATCAAGGCCGAGGCGGCGCGGCTCGCGCGCAAGACCGACGGGCCGGTGATCGCCGCAGGCTCCACGGGCTCGATCCCCGCCACGGCCGAACTGATGGCGACCATCGCCAAACTGCCCCACGGCGCCGTGGTTCTGCCTGGCCTCGACACCGATCTCGACGAAGAAGCCTGGCGGCTGATCGCCGGCGATGAAGCCAAAGGCATTCCGACCGCGCCCGGACATCCACAATTCGCCATGCAGGCGCTACTGACACGTATCGGCATCGCGCGCCACGCGGTCGTCAACCTCGCCGCGGTGACTGGCCGCGAGCGCTTCATCTCGGAAGTTTTGCGCCCAGCCGCGGCCACCGAAGTCTGGCGGCGGGACGCAGCCGAGCCGGAATTCGCCGCGCACACCGACGCGGCCGTTGAGACCGTGAGTGTGATCGAAGCCGCCAATGCCGAGGACGAGTCGCTGGCAATCGCCGTCGCGCTGCGCGAGGCGGTGCATCAAGGCAAGACGGCGGCCCTGATCACGCCGGACCGCGAGCTTGGCCGTCGTGTCCTGGCTGGGCTGGCGCGCTGGAACATCACGGCGGAGGATTCCGGCGGCAATAAACTCGTGCAAACACCCGCCGGAATTTTCGCCCGGCTCGCGGCTGAGGCTGCGTTGGGCGGGCTGGCACCTGTCCCACTGCTCGCGCTGCTCAAGCATCCGCTGTTGCGTCTTGGCGCGAGCGATCGCACGCACGCCGCCGCGGCGTTCGAGCGCGCTGTTCTGCGCGGTCCTCGCCCCCGTCCCGGCAGTGCTGGTTTGCTCCGATCGCTGAGCAGTTTCCGGCGCGAGAAAGCCGATCTGCACCGTTCCGATCCGCGCCACACGCTGACCGACGGCGAACTCACTGCCGCCGATGAGCTTGTTAAGCAGCTCGCCCACGCCTTGGCGCCACTCGAAACCATCGCCAAACAATCGCTGCCAATCAGCGACATTGCCGAACGGCACCGCAAAGTGCTCGCAGCACTTTCTCAACAGGACGGCGTAGAGGCTGCGTTCAGGGGTCCCGACGGGACCACGCTCGCCGAGGCACTCAATGAGCTCGCGGACAGCGACGCGGCCACCGGCCTGGTTGTCGACACCTCCGACTACGTCGAACTTTTTTCCGCCGCCCTTGCCGACCAGGTTGTCCGGCGGCCGCTGCGACCCGGACTGCGCGTCCGTATTCTCGGTCTACTCGAAGCGCGACTCACCACCAGCGACCGCGTCGTGCTCGGCGGCCTTGTGGAGGGCACGTGGCCGCCGGAGAGCCGAACTGACGCCTGGCTGAGCCGCCCGATGCGGCTCGCCCTCGGCCTCGATCTGCCCGAACGCCGCATCGGCCTTTCCGCTCACGACTTCGCCCAGCTCTTTGGCGCGCACGAAATCATCCTGAGCCACGCCGCCAAGATCGAGGGCGCTCCCACGGTGCCGTCGCGCTTTATCCAGCTCCTCGCCGCTGTTGCGGGCGAAACGCGTTGGCGGTCCGCGCGGGATCGCGGCAACGTCTATTTGACGTGGGCGCGCGAATTGGATCGGTCGGCAAAGGTCACGCCGGCGCCGCAACCCGCGCCGAAGCCGCCGCGCGATGTGCGACCCAAGAAACTCTCAGTGACCGATATCGAACACTGGCTTCGCGATCCCTATACGATTTACGCCAAATACATTTTGCGCCTGGTGCCGCTCGACGCCGTCGACGTCCCGCCGGGAGCGGCCGAGCGCGGATCGCTGATTCACGCGGCTATCGGCGACTTCACCAAGCTTTTTGCGAGCGGCCTGCCGCCGGACCCAGAGAAGGAACTCATCAAGCTCGGAGAGAAACACTTTGCGACGCTGGACGACTTCCCAGAGGTGCGAGCATTCTGGTGGCCGCGCTTCAAGCGCATCGCGCGCTGGTTCGCGGATTGGGAGCGGCAGCGGCGGCAGAATATCGCCGCCATCGCCGCCGAAATTCGCGGCGAGATTCCGCTCAATGACGGCGCCTTTACGCTGAGCGGCATCGCCGACCGGGTCGAACGCAACAACGACGGCCGCCACGTCATCCTCGACTACAAGACCGGCTCGGCCCGAACTGAAAAACAGGTGCGAACGGGCCTCGCTCCGCAGCTTACGCTCGAAGCCGCGATGTTGCGCAAAGGCGGATTTACAGAATTTCCCGCTGGCGCCTCGGTCGCCGAGATCGGTTACGTGCTGCTGAAAGGGGGCGCCCGCCCCGGCGAGCCGAAGCCAATCGAATTCACACAAGGCACGGCGAACGACCAGGCCGATCGCGCACTGCAGAAACTCGCCGAACTCGCCAAACGCTTCGATGACGAAAGCCAGCCTTACCTCTCGCTCGTCTCGCCGATGTGGACAACCTATTACGGCGACTATGACCACCTGGCGCGCGTCAAGGAATGGTCAGCGACCGGCGGCGAGAACGACGAGGCTGCGATCGCCGCCATGTTCGGGAGTCGCACGTGAGCGCGCCGAGGGCCATCCCTGACGCGGTGCGGCGACGGCAGATCGAGGCGTCGGATCCCGAGGTTTCGGCATTCGTTGCCGCCAACGCCGGTTCGGGCAAAACGTACGTGCTGGCCCAGCGCGTCATTAATCTGCTGCTCCGGGGCATCGATCCGCAAAAAATTCTCTGCATCACCTTCACCAAGGCCGCGGCCGCGAACATGGCCAAGCGCGTGTTCGACACGCTGGCGCAGTGGACCACGCTTGACGACACCGGGCTCGACAAAGCGATCAGCGAAAACTCCAACATGAAGTCCGACCCGCGCCGGCGCGCGCTGGCGCGGCGGCTCTTTGCCCGCGCGCTCGAAACGCCGGGTGGCCTCAAGGTGCAAACCATCCACGCGTTTTGCACCCAGCTTCTGCACCAGTTCCCTTTCGAGGCGAACGTCGCGGCGCGCTTCACCGTGCTGGACGAAGCCGAGCAGACCGAGCTTCAGGAGCGGCTCACGCTTGCGGTGCTTCTGGAAGGCGCCGGACATCCGGACGGCGCTTTGGCCCGCGCTCTCAATATCGCCATGACGGCCGCGGCCGACCAAACGTTTCGCGACGTCGTGCGCGAGGCGATCGCCATGCGCGACGAGATCGCCACATGGGTGCAGAAAGCCGGAAGCGTAGACGCGGCAATCGCGACTTTGTCGAAAGCGCTCGACGTCAGCACGCAGGACGACGTTGATAACATCAACGACGAGATTCTTTCCGGCTCTGCGTTCGCGCCATCAGAATGGCTAACAATAGCAGCCACATTGGCACAAGGATCAAAGACGGATCGCCAGAAAGCGGACTGCTTCGCCTGCTTGGCTGCATTGAGCGGCTCAAGTCGTCTCGAGACGTATCTTGAGATATTTTTCACAACCACCGATCTCGCACCGCGCAAATCGATCGTCACCAAATCGATCAAAGACAAAGACTTGATCGAGCGGCTCTACGCCGAGCAGGCGCGCATCTGCGCTTTGCTCGACCGCCGCCGCGCCGTCATCTGCCGCGACCGCAGCGCCGCCATTCTGACCGTGACGTACGAAGCGTTGACACGTTACGCGCAAGAGAAAGCGCGGCGCGGCCTGCTCGATTACGACGATCTCATCGACAAGGCGCTTGAGCTGCTCAAAAGCGTCGACGCCCGTTGGGTGCATTACAAATTGGATCTGGGCATCGACCACATCCTGGTCGACGAGGCCCAGGATACGAGCCACAAGCAGTGGGAAATCGTGCGCCTGCTCGCCTCCGAGGTCACTGCCGGGGCGGGCGCGAGGAACGTGACGCGCACGATCTTCGCGGTTGGCGACGAAAAGCAGTCGATCTACTCGTTCCAGGACGCCGCTCCCAAGGAATTCGACGGAATGCTGCGCTTCTTCAAGAAAGCGCATGACGACAGCGGGCAAGCCTTTGTGGTCACCAAGTTCGAGCACTCGTTCCGGTCCGGCGGGAACGTGCTGAGCGCGGTGGATGAGGTGTTCAAGCCAAAGGAGGTGGCGTCCAGCGTCTGCTCGGACACGGACGGTTTTCCGCCGCATATCGCGTTGCCCGACACCTCGCCCGGCATCGTCGAGTTCTGGGAATCTGAAAAGCCGGACGATCGGCGAGAAATCGAAGGCTGGGACGCGCCGTTCGACACCGTGAGCCAAACGAATCCACGGGTAAAGCTTGCAAGGCGCATCGCACGCACCGTTCGCAAGATGATCGGCGACGGCACGGCGCGCTGCGGTGACTTTTTGATCCTCGTGCGCCAACGCGGTGAGTTGTTTGAGGCTATCA
>JASHVC010000028.1 GCA_030039655.1 Xanthobacteraceae bacterium
AGCGACTGGAATTTCTCCGCTTCGAGCGCGTGCTCGACCGCGCGCAGCCGGTCGGGCCGTTCCGGATGGCCCGGCGGCGTCAAATGCTCAAGACACGCGGGGTGTGTAATCAAGAGGGTGGACATGACTCACACCTAAGACGCCGCGCGAAGCCAGGGAAGACGGGCGGCGGCCTTTTCCCGCATCGCAAGGGGATAAATCGGTGCCGTGCGTCAAGTGAGGGCCATGATCAGCACCAGGCTCAACACCGCGATGAACAGCGCAGCGACTGCTGTCAGCACCATCGGCCGAATACCCTGGTGCCGCAGATCGCGGACGCTCGTCTCCAACCCGATGGCACCGAGCGACATGGTGAGCAGAAACGTGGTGACCTGCGCGACCACGCCGCGCCAATGGCTTGGAATCGCGACCGCGCTGTTGAGCGCCACAAGCGCGATGAAGCCGACCATGAAGAGTGGAAAGATCTGTTGCCAGCGAAACGACGCCGACGCCGCACCGCCTTCACGGCGAAACCGTATCCAGCCGAGCGTAAGCACCAGCGGCGCCAATAGCGCCACGCGCGCCAGCTTGACCGGGACCGCGATTTGTCCGGCCAATGGGTCGACCTGAAACGCCGCGGCGACGACCTGCGCCACTTCGTGAACGGACGAGCCGGCCCACAGCGAATAAGTGCGAAGATCGAGATGCAGCATGCCGTACATCAGCGGATAGACGATCATCCAGACCGTTCCCATCAGACTCACGGCAGCGACCGCGTAGCCGACGTCCTGGTCGCGGGCCTTGGTCACCGCATTGGTGGCAATGATGGCGGACGCGCCGCATACTGACGTGCCGGCGGCGATCAATTCAGTAAGGCGATCTTCGACGCCGAGCATACGGCCGAGCCATTTGGTGAACAGAAAAGTCGCGATGAAGACCGCGAGGACCACGAGCAGCGTGACCGCGCCTAGATCAGCGAGTTCGTGGAGCGTGAGTTCCAGTCCAAGCAGGCCTACGGCAAACCGCAGCATAGTCTTCGCCGCAAATCTATTTCCGGGCGCCATGACCGGAAGGCTGCCGCTGAGCGCCGAGACGGCGATGCCGACCACAAAAGCGACCACCATGGGGCTAATCGCGGCCAGGCCAGGCAGGAAGCGGATGCTGAACGCCGTGGCGGCGATGGCGGCGCAAAACGCAAGCCCGGGAATGTAACTGACGGCAGCGCGCCACGGCGCCATTTTGGCACGTGCGGCGGCTCTGGAACCTGGCGGCTCCTCACTCTCCGGAATCTTTTCGGCAAGATTCACGAGCAGCCCCTGTTTCTCTCCCGATTGGGAATGCGAGAGAAGCGCGTGCCTGTCAATCGACGGCGGATGCGCGCGGTGCGGATCAGACCGGCAAACTGAATTTTGCGGATCAGACCTGCGCCAGCACCGCCTCGCCCCCAAGAACGCCGGGCGCGCCTTCAACGATGGAGCGTTCGAGCGCGCCTGACTGCACAGCGGAATTTTCAGCGAAGAAACGCGCCAGCGTGACGCGGGGCGCCGCGTCCGTGCCAAGGCGCAATGCCGACAAGGCCTGCTGCGCCAACAGGCAACCTCCAGTCGCAAGCCCGAAGAGCCGCAAATAAGGAGTGGCGCCGGCGAGCGCGGCGTTGGTATCGTTGTCGAGGCGGCCGAGCAGCCACTCGGTCGCCCGCGCCAGACTTTCGACCGCTTCCTCAAGCCGCACCGCGGTCCAGCCGAACGCCGGATCGTTGTTGGCCGCCACCGCCTCGACGATGCCACGCAATTCCTTGATCTGCGCCGCGACCACCGCGCCGCCGGAGAGCGGCAGCTTGCGCGTGACCAGATCGATCGCCTGGATACCGTTGGTGCCCTCGTAGATCGGGGTGATGCGCACATCGCGGTAGAACTGCGCCGCGCCTGTCTCTTCGATAAATCCCATGCCGCCGTGCACCTGCACGCCGAGCGAAGCGACCTCAACGCCCATGTCGGTGGAGAACGCCTTGGCGACCGGAGTGAGCAGCGAGGCGCGCTCGTTGGCGGCCTTTCGCGCCGCGGCGTCGGTGCTGCGCTCGGAACGGTCGAGCGCCATTGCGGTGGCGTAACATACCGCGCGCGCGGCGCCGGTGAACGCGCGCATGGACAGGAGCGTGCGTTGCACGTCGGGATGAACAATGATCGGCGCCGATTCCGTTGCCTTCATACCCACAGCGCGGCCTTGCCGGCGCTCGCGCGCATAGGCCAGCGCGTGCTGCGTCGCTGTTTCGGCCATGCCGACGCCCTGCAGGCCGACAGCAAGCCGAGCCCGATTCATCATGGTGAACATGGCGGCCATGCCGGCGTTTTCCTCACCGATCAGATAACCGATGGCCCCATCGCGGTCGCCCAGGATCATCGTGCAGGTCGGCGAGCCGTGGATGCCGAGCTTGTGTTCGACCGAATGGGCGCGAATGTCGTTGCGGACGCCGAGCAAGCCATCGGAATTGAGCAAAAATTTCGGCACTAGGAACAGCGAAATGCCGCGCGTGCCCGGCGGCGCGTCGGGCAGCCGTGCGAGCACGAAGTGAATAATGTTATCGGTAAGATCGTGCTCGCCGTAGGTGATAAAGATTTTTTGTCCTTTAAGGCGATAGGTGCCGTCGGCCGCGCGGTCGACGCGGGTGCGCAGCGCGCCAACGTCGGAGCCGGCCTGCGGCTCGGTGAGCTGCATCGTGCCCGCCCACTCGCCGGACACGAGCTTTTTCAGATACGTGCGCTTGAGCGCGTCGGAGCCGTGAGCGTAAAGGGCGTCAACAGCCGCAATGGTCAGCAGTGGACCGAGCGAGAACGCGAGCGCCGCCGCGTTCCACATTTCCAGACACGCCATGTTGAGCGTGTGCGGCAGGGCTTGTCCGCCCCACTCGGCGGGCGCGGCGAGGCTATTCCAGCCCCCTTCGCGCCAGCCGTTGTAAGCTTCCTTCCAGCCAGGCGCCGTAGTGACAGCTCCGTCTTTGAACTGTGTGCCGTGCGTGTCGCCGACGCGGTTGAGCGGCGCGAGCACTTCGCCGGCGAAGCGGCCGGCTTCCGCCAGCACCGCATCGATGTCGTCCATGGTGAGATCGCCGAACAAGCCTTCATCGATCGCGGCGGGAAGACCAGCGGCGTATTTGAGAGCAAAGCTGATGTCGGCCAAAGGGGCGCGATAGGTCACCGGCGATCTCCGTAATTCTCTACCGTATGCACGTTCTGCGGCGGCGGAACGTCATCGGGCAGGAAGAAATCCTGCGACAATTCCTGCGTCGGGTCCACCCGATAGCGGTCGAAATCGGTGACGCCGCGCTGCGCCAAAAACGTGTCGTCGATGAGAAAATGGCCGGTGAGTTCGCGCGAAGGGGTGGTGAAGATCGCATACGCCGCGTCAGCCATGATGTCCGGTTTGCGCGCCTGATGCATGCGCTCCTCGCCACCGAGCAGATTCTGGATCGCGGCCGTCGCAATAATGGTGCGCGGCCATAATGCGTTGACCGCGACTCCCTTCTCCCGCAGCTCGCCCGCAAGGCCAAGCACGACCATGCTCATGCCGAACTTGGCCATGCTGTAAGCCGTGTGCGGCGCGAACCATTTCTCCTTCATGTCGAGCGGCGGCGAGATCATGAGAATATGCGGATTGGCGGCCTTCTCCAGATATGGCATCGCCCATTTAGAAACCACGAACGTGCCGCGCGCGTTGATCTGGTGCATAAGATCGAAGCGCTTCATATCGGTGTCGGCGACGCTGGTAAGCGAAATGGCGCTGGCATTGTTGACCACAATATCAATGCCGCCGAACTTTTGCGCTGCCGCGTCAAGCGCGTTCTTGACGATGGCTTCGTCGCGCACATCGACCACGAGCGGCAGCGCCTTGCCGCCGCCGCGCTCGATCTCCTCGGCGGCCGTGTAGATCGTGCCGGCCAGCTTCGGATGCGGCCGCGCGGTCTTGGCGGCAATCGCGATATTGGCGCCGTCGCGCGCGGCACGCAGGGCGATTGCGAGCCCGATGCCGCGCGAGGCGCCGGTAATGAACAACGTCTTTCCGGCAAGCGACATCGCTGGCCTCACTTCTTGCGGCCCAGGAAGGCGGTAAATGCCGCGCGCGCTTCGTCCGATTGCAGGCGCTCGCGGAACAGCATGGTCTCCGTATCGATGCGCTTGACCACATCATCGACCTCGCCGCGCAACAACCGCCGCGACACCGTGATGGCGCCCGGCGGTAGTGCCGCAATATCCTGCGCCGCCTTCAGCGCAACGTCGTCCACGGCAGCAGGATCGACCACTTCATTGACAAGGCCGGCCTCCTTCGCGGCTTGCGCGGTGAGCGGACGCCCCATGGCCAAAAGCGAAAACGCGCGCGCGTGTCCCATGCGCATCGGCGCCAGCAGACTCGATCCAGCCTCGGGAATGAGCCCGAGCCGGCTGAACGGCGTCGCCAGCGTGGCGCTGGCGCTGGCGACCACATAGTCGCAATGGAGCAGCATGGTGGTGCCGATGCCGACCGCAAGTCCGCCGACGGCTGCAACCAACGGCTTTTCATTGCGCGCGAGCGCGTGGAGAAATTCTACGGTCTTCGGCCGCAGCCCGCCGCTCTGCGCCGATTCGAGAAACTCGGCGATATCGGCGCCAGCCGAAAACGCATTGGACCCGCCGGCTATCACGATACAACGGATTGCGTCGCTGGCCGCGGCCTCGCGCAATGCGGCCGTCATGGCCACATACATCGTCTGCGTCAGCGCGTTCTTCTTCTCCGGACGGTTCATGCGGATGATCCGCACAGCGCCTTCGTCGATGACCACGACTTGATCGGTCATATTGCCCCTGTTTCGTTTTCACCGCTTTCGGACGCACGCGAGGCGCCGGACTGACGCCGAGCCGGAAGAGCGTGTTGTCCATGAGTTGCAAGATTATCGCCGCAAATCTATCACTGCGAGACTATCATAAAGTGCGCGCCCCAACATGCACTGCAGGTGTCGATGGCCGCTCCATAGCCCATGCATTGATCCTCCCGGCGGCGGTCGTTATGGTGCGCTCGCTGCCGGCGCGGCGGCAATCCGACGGCGCTTTTGGGGCGTAGCCAAGTGGTAAGGCAGCGGATTTTGATTCCGCCATTCGGAGGTTCGAATCCTCCCGCCCCAGCCAGCCAGTCGGGTCTCCGCAGACCATTTCCAGCCTTGTCCCAAAAACGCGACAACTCCCGGACTTAAGGCGCGTTCATTAGTCTCCTCAATGGAGAGGCGTCGTTTGTACCAGGCCAAACCGCTAATTCAGGCGGCCGGTCTCTGGTCGCCAATTTTCAATATCCGAATTTCTTTGAGGAGACTCAGTTCGCTAGTGCAGAGACCGGTTCGACAATTTTGCACGCCTTGAAAAAGCGCCCGGATTAGATCGTCAATCGACTGGCTCCACGACGATGACGCCATGATGAGCCAGAAATCTTCTCTTGCTCAACAAGCCATTCTGTCTGGAGGTGCCGACGGCCTACAATGGGTCAAGGAGCCCATGTCCCTCGTCGACGAGAGAGTTGAACGTCAACACCGGTAAGATTGCGCCGCATTTGAAAAACAGCCGGGCTTACTCCAAAATAATCGGCGGCGGCGCGATCGGTTAACCCACGCGCTACCGCGTCTAGTAAGGCATGTCGAGGAACTAGAATCGATCCGGCAAACCAATTTGCCTCCTCCTCGTGGACTGCAGCGTATTCGCTCATCATCATTAAGCCATCCGGCGTCACGAACATCTCTGCTGGTTCATGCCGCAGAACAATGTGACCGATCTCGTGAGCGAGAGAGTTGTTTTGCCGAGTTAACGCATGTCCGTTGTTTATAATTATCAGGCTGGCATCGCCGTTTCGGAGAGTCGCGGCGGACCAGCTTTCCCGATCTGCAACAGTCAAGTGATGAATGTCTTTTGGATTGATGCCGGGAATGTCTGCAGGTGTCCATATCGTTACTTCGAGGTGCCTCGCTAAATCACGTGGGTCGAGCGGCGCAAGGGGTGACAGTCGCAGCTCGCGACGGTAGCCGCGCGCGGCATTTTCACACCAGGTTTTGAAACCTCGGCGAAGTCCGACCACCTACGTCTCACTTGTTGCCCTTCGGCCAAGCGGCCTGCGCGGCAAGAATCATCCGCGCTAGTGCTGCGGCAGTTGCCGGAGTGGCCGTTTTTTCGCGACGAAAGTGCACCTGAGGAGCATTCATTCTGCGAGTCCGCACCGTCAGATCTTGTTCCGGGATTCCCAGCCACCGCTGGATTTTTTCGTAATTTTCCAAATCCGGCAAAAATCCCTTTTCAACGCGAGCCAGTGTTGCATGGCTGATTCCGATCTCTCTCGCTGCTCCCCGAATACCTAATCCAAGTGTGTTGCGCTTTGCCAAGATCAGCCTGCCCAGATCTTCAAGCGGCATAAGAGACCTTCCTCTTGGTTGACGTGTAATACAATGGTTGACGAGTAGACCGACTCATGCTGTATTACATATGGACCATCGCAGACGTAGGGGTCAACTGAGCGGAGGGGAAAATTGAAGTCCATCATCACGCGCTTTCGGGCGCACCAGCTCGGCTGTGCCGGATCATCGTTCTCATATTTTGCAGACGGCCATTTCACGCTGATTGAGGCCAGGTTGAATGGCAAGAACGCGCCATCCATCGCCAAGGAGATGGCCACTTGCGGGGTAGAAACCGCCAACC
>JASHVC010000435.1 GCA_030039655.1 Xanthobacteraceae bacterium
CTGGCAGCGCACCGGCAAGACCATCGTGCTGGTGACGCACTCCATCGAAGAGGCTGTCCTTCTCTCGGGCCAAGTTCACGTGATGGGCGGCGCTCCGGCGCGTATCCTCGAAACGCTGCCGATCGCGCTGGCGCAACCGCGCACCGCCGACAGCATTACCGATCCGGCGTTCAAGGTCGCGCAGCAACGGCTGCGCAGCCTGTTGATCGAGGGCCATCAGCGGAGGCCGGCATGAGTCAGATCACGTTCGGTGCGCCGGGGAGACAGGCGGGCACACAACCGGAGGCGACCAAGCGTCCGCTTCCCGATTGGGTGCTGGCCCTGGCGCTGGCCGCGGCCGTGACCGTTCTCTGGGAGCTTTCGATCCGCCTGTTCCGCGTCCCAACCTTCGTGCTGCCGGCGCCGAGTGCGGTGATCCGTTCCCTGATCGAGAATTGGGCGCAGCTTGCCAGCGCGACCCAATCGACCGCGCTCGAAATCCTGCTTGGCTTCGTGCTGGCGGCAATCACCGGCATCGCGGTGGCGCTCGTGATCGTGCGCTTCGACCGGTTCGGCCGCGCGCTTTATCCGCTGGTCGTGCTGTTTCAGAACGTGCCAAAGGTGGCGCTGGCACCGATCTTCATTCTTTGGTTCGGCTTCGATCTGGCGCCCAAGGTGGTGCTGATCGTCGTCATCGCGTTTTTCCCGGTGGCGATCGACATGCTGGTCGGGCTGCAGTCGGTCGAGCCTTCGTTCGTGGCGCTGATGCAATCCGTCGGCGCGAGCCGCAGCAAGATCTTGCTCGACGTGCGCATTCCGCACTCGCTGCCGCATCTGATGGCGGGGCTCAAGGTTGCGATCACCTTCAGCGTCATCGGCGCCATTGTGGGCGAGTTTGCCGGCGCGAGCCGCGGTCTCGGCTACATGATCCAGTTCGCCTCGACGCAACTCGACACGCCGTTGATCTTCGCGGCGTTGCTCGTCGTTTCCGTGCTGGGTTTAGCCTTCTACTACGTCGTCGAACTTGCGGAGCGCGTGTTGGTCCCGTGGGCTCCCAAGTTCGATGCCACCCATCGCGCCCAGGACAGTTAAGGAGCCGCCCCAATGAAGACCGCCGCCAAGACCGCCCTTCTCGCCGCCTTTGCCGCCACGATCCTGCTGACCACCGCTCACGCGGAGGACAAGGTCAGCGTGCAGCTCGACTACGTGGTGCGCGGCAACCACGCGATGTTCTTTGTCGCCAAGGAAAAGGGATACTTCGCCAAACAGGGCATCGACGTGACCGCGATCCGCCGCGGCACCGGGTCGCCCAACGCCATGCGCCTCGTCGGCAACGGCGATGCTGAATTCGGCTTCGGCGACCTGCCGACGCTTGCGGTGGCGCGCTCGCAGGATGTGCCGGTGGTGGCGCTGGCGGCCGTGAACCAGCATAGCCCGCTGGCCATGCTGGCGCTGGCAAAAAGTTTCAAGCTGGAAAAGCCACAAGACCTCAAAGGCCTCAATGTGGGCGTGCAGCCGTCGGGCTCGACTTATGTGTTCCTCAAAGCGTTTCTGAAGACCAACGGCATGTCGCTCGACGACATCAAGCAGAGCACGGTCAATCCGCCCTACGAGAATTATTTGTTGCTCGGCCGCGTCGACACCGTGCCGGGATATCTCGACGCCGAAGTGCCGGAACTGGAAGCCAAGGCCGGCGGTCCCGGCTCGCTCTCGATCCTGCAAGGCTCGGACTTTGGCTACGTGGTTTATGGCTCCGGTCTGTTCACGTCGGAAAAGGAGATCGCCGAGCACGGCGACGTCGTCCAGCGCTTCGTCAACGCCTACACGCAGGCATTTGCCGACGTGGTCAAAAATCCGGACGAGGCCGCCGACCTCATCATCAAGGAAAATCCCGAATACGCGCAGAAGAAGGACGTGCTGGTCGGACAGATCGAGGCCGATCTCAAGCGCACCTTCTTCAGCCCGGACACGAAGGCAAACGGCCTCGGCTGGATGACGGCGGGGACATGGCAGAAGACGGTCGATACGCTTGTCGATCAGGGCGCCATGAAGCAACGCATCGAGGTCGCGCCGGCCTTCAATGTCAAATATCTGGCTGCGGCAAATCCGCTGAAGCAGTAAGCAAACCTTAGACAGGGAGATATCGATGATCCGTCTTCTCGGCCGCCAAACCTCGGGCAACGTGCAAAAGGTGCTGTTCTGTCTCGAGGAGATCGGGCTGAAATACACGCGCGAGGATTACGGCCGTCAATTCAACAACACCAACACGGACGCCTATCGCAAGCTCAATCCAAATATGAAGGTGCCGACGCTTGTCGACGGCGACACGGTGATCTGGGAATCGCACACGATCCTGCGTTACCTGGCGGCGCTGCATGCGCCAAAGATCACCGGCGCAACGCCGGCCGAGCGCACTTACGTCGAGCGCTGGATGGATTGGGCGCTGGGCGCGCTCAACGCTCCCTTTCTCGCGGTGTTCAGGGAGGCCAGGAAGCCGGAAGGCGAGCGTGCCGCCGACTTCCCGGCGCAAAGCGCCGATCTTGTGGCGCAGATGAAGATCCTTGACGCGCATCTCGCCGGCAAGTCGTGGTTCGCGCTCGATCGGCTGACGATTGCCGACATGGCGCTGGCGCCGCTCGTCGTGCGCTGCCTGGCTTTTCCGATCGAGAAACCGGCGTTGGCGGAACTGTCGCGCTGGGCGAAAGCCATGGAATCCCGCGCCGCTTTCGCCGTCGCCACGGGCGCCAAGCCGAGCGCGCTCAACGCCGCGTAAAGGCGGCTGGCCGAATGGTCCGATAACGTCTATCGTGCCGGAATGCCGAGACTTATTAAGCGATATGCCAGAAGCCGCCTCTACGATACCGAGGCGGCCTGTTATGTGACGCTCTCCGATTTGCGGGCGTGGACGGTGGCGAAGGTGCCGTTCATCGTCATTGACGTGGAAACGGGGGATGACGTTACCCGCGTTTTGCTGGCGTAGGCTATGCCTCGGGGACAGGGGCGTCGCGTTGACCGGGAACGTCCCCTTTACTAGAATCGTTGTATCTTCAGCCATCTGGATGCCGGCGCCCGGCAGGAGGCTCACGTGCACATTATCGACTCGCATTTTCATTGGTGGCCCAGATCCGTCTTCGACCGGCTGTGCAAGCGCGCGGAGTTTCCCAAGGCCGAGGTCAACCAGAAGGGCGGCTACAGCTATTTCCGCCGGCAAAGCAGCGGCTGCCACCTGAATTCGTGGGCCGAGTGGTTCGACCTCGATAAGTCGTTCGAATACATGGACAGCCTCGGGCACCAGGTCGACGTAGTTTGCTCGATCGGTCCGTTCTCGGTGTTCTTCTCCGATCTGCCGCTGTCCGAAGGCCGCGACTACGCGCTGATGTGGAACGAGGAGATGGCGGGCGCGGTCAAGAAATATCCGGGCCGGGTTTGGGCGAGCGCTGCCGTGCCGCTACAGGACACGCGCACCGCCATCGAAGTGGTGGACGACGCCGTCAATCGCCTTGGCCTCATGGGCGTCAACCTTCCGGGCAGCGTCGGCGAAGACGCGCGCATCGACTCCGAGCGGCTGGAGCCGTTCTATGCTCATTGCGAAAAGCTCGGCATCCCGCTGTTCCTGCATCCGACCGACGTGATCTTCCAGGACATGCTCGACGGCTATGACGGCGCGCTGCATCTGAGTCTCGGCCGCGTCATCGAAGTCAGCGTCGCCGCCATGCGGCTCATTCTCTCCGGGCTGATGGAGCGCCATCCGAAGCTGAAGATCGTCATGTCGCACACCGGCGGCTCGCTGCCCTACCAGGCTGGCCGCATGGACAAGAACTCCAAGGCCGCAAAACTGCCGCGCCCGGTGACCGACTACATGAAGCGCATGTACACCGACACGGTGTCCCCGCACTCCGCCGGCATCAAGTTCGCCATCGACTATTACGGCATCGATCACGTCATGTACGGCACCGACTATCCATGCTGGGACCCGGCGCCGTGCCTGAAGCTGATCGACGAAATTCCGCTCTCCGCCGCCGACAAGCAGAAGCTGTTCTACGACAACGCGCGGCGCATTCTCGGGCTCAAGGACCCGGTGAAAGCGCCAGCCGCGAAGCGCGAGCCGGCGTTGGTCTAACGTCGCTTCCCTCACCCTGAGGTGCTCGGCGCGAACGCGCCGAGCCTCGAAGGGCGAGGCCGCGGCGTCGGAGCGGCATCCTTCGAGGCTCGCTAACGCTCGCACCTCAGGATGAGGAATTCAGAGTTTTCGTCTACTGCCCCGGCGCAAAGCGCTCGTCGATCGATTCCCATTTGTCGTAGCCGACAAGCTTTTTGTATTGCTCGAAATCCATGCCGTCGTTGCGGTGGGCGAATTTGCCGGACTTCATGTCGAGCAGCACGGACTCGATAGCCTTGGCGGCGTGCATGAGCGTGTCGAGCCCGAGCACCGCGCAGCTGAAGCCGAGCTTGCCCAATTCGTCCATCGACAGGATCGGCGTGTGGCCGCCCATCAGCGGATTGCAGATTTGCGGCACGTCGAACGCCTTGCCGATCCGCTTGAGCTCCTCGATCGAGCGCGGCGCCTCGATGAAAATGCCATCGGCGCCGGCGCGGATGAATTGTTCAGCGCGGCGCATGGCCTCGTCGAGGTCGTAGACGGCGCGCGCGTCGGTCCGCGCCAGAATCCACGTTTCCGGATTGAGCCGCTCCGCGCAGGCGGCCTTGATCTTTGCCACCGCAAGCTCGGTGGGCACGACCTTCTTGCCGACCATGTGGCCGCAGCGCTTCGGCCATTGCTGATCCTCGATCAGGATGGCGGAGACGCCCATGCGCTCGTAGGCTTGCACCGTGTGCACCACGTTTTTGACGTCGCCGTAACCGTCGTCGCCGTCGACGAACACCGGCAGGTCGCAGGCCGCCATGATGTCGCGCACCGCGGCGGAGATTTCACCGAACCCTTTGAGCCCGACATCAGGCACGCCGTAGCGCGCGCCGACCGCCGGGAAGCCGCCGATGAAATAAGTCTCGAAGCCGATCTGCTGAATGAGCCGTGCGCTGAGCGCATCATGGGCGCCGGGGACGACCAGGAACCGCTTGTCCTTGACGGCCTTGTTGATGATCTGGCGGAAGCTTGCGGGCATCGAATGGTCCTTCTTTGGAAGGTTATTTTTTGCGAATTTGCTTTCGCCGCCGCGGTAGTTCGTCGCCTTTGAGCGGCGGAAGGCCGACGCCGGCCCGACTTAAGACGCGGAGCGCGCTCGGGATGTCGGCGCGCGCGGTGCGGTCGGCGATGTATCTCTCCGTCCGCAGAGCCGAAACCTTTTCGGCCACCGCCACGTTAATGAGCTGATTGAGAGCGACGCCCTCTGCCTCAGCCAGCTTTCGCGCCTCGTCGAGGAGTGATGGTTGAAGCCGCAGGGCAAAATTGCTTTTCCTCATGAAGTCCTCTCCAATCGCGTCAAAGCCTCGCCGGGCGACAGGATAGATAGTCCGAACTGCTTCGCCGCTGCGATGAAGTCACGTTGGTTGAATGTAACAATGGCGTCCGCTGCTCCATTGATCGCCGTCTCAAGCACCATATCGTCGTTGGCGTCGCGAAGAGTAGGGCGCCAGAGATAAGCCAAGTGCACAGGCTCGCTCACTGCCACTATCGCATCAAGAAGCACTCCAACATCCGCGACCGATAGCCTGGCTGCCTTGAGATGTTCGGTCCGCGTGAGGACCGCCTCGTATTCAATAAGCAGGGGTACAGACACCAGAGGCGTAAAGCCGTGCCGCCGCTCCAGTGCTGCACGAAGCAGAAGCCGCGAAGCTCCGGCGTCGCTGCGTATCGCAGCCACCATAGTGGCGGTGTCAAGTACCGCTCTCATAAGAGAAGTTATGATATCGCAGGCGATATTGCAAGAGATAGTCTTGCTGAGTAGGGCCGCTAGGATCGCTTCGTCACCCACACCCGATTGTCGTGGAACGCGGCGCCGCCGAACGGCGCGACCGAATCGGAGCCGGTGAGCGTGTTGATGCCGCGGCCATCGGCGTAAGCGGAATTGGGCCAGATGGACTCGGCGATGAGCACGCCGCGGCGGACGCCGTCGAACAGCTTGGCGTGAAGCTGGACCGTGCCGCGTTGATTGCCGAGGGTGACTGGATCGCCGTCGGCGATGCCGAGCGGGGCCGCATCCGCCGGGTGGATCATCACTTCGGGCCGCCGCTCGCGCGTGAGCGAGGTCGGCGTTTCGGTAAACGTCGAGTTCAGGAAGCCGCGCGCTGGCGAAGTGGCGAGGCGGAACGGATGCTCAGCGTCCGCTTCTTCGATCACGTCCCAATGATCGGGCAGGCTGGGGATGCCGTTCGGGCCGGCGGTGCGGTGCCAGCGCCCAAACGGCACGTTGGGCCAGTCGGGCTTGAAGCGAAACTTGCCGTCCGGATAGGCGAAGCCGTTCAGATAATGGGAGGTGGCGAAATCCGGCTGGCAGTCGATCCAGCGGTTTGCTTCGAGATCGGCAAGCGTGCCCCAGCCTGACTCCCGCAGCGTGACATCGATGATCTCGCGCGGCGTCATGGCGAAGCCCGGATGCTTTGCGCCCAGCCTTTGCGCGAGTCCGCAGTGCACCTCATGGTTCGAGCGGCATTCGCCGCGCGGTTCGACGATCTTAGGTCCGAGCAGAATGTATTGGCTGCCGCCCGCTGTATAGAAATCGTCGTGCTCGACAAACATCGTGGCGGGCAAGACCATGTCGGCGACCTTGGCGGTGTCGGTCATGAACTGCTCGTGCACGCAGACGAAAAGATCGTCGCGGGCAAAACCGCGTTTGACGACTTCTTGGTCAGGCGCCACCGAGACCGGATTGGTGTTTTGAATCAGCAGTGCCGTCACCGGCCCGCCGCCCTGCAGCGCCTCCCCATCGCCGGTCAGGATAGGGCCGATGCGCGATTGATCGAGCATGCGGATCGCGGGATCGCGCATGTCGCTGCCCTCGATCACCGACTTGTTGAGATGAAAGACATCGCCGTTGTTGTGGAACGCGCCGCCGCCCTCGTAGCGCCACGCTCCCGTGACGGCCGCGATGCAGCTCGCGGCGTGCATGTTGAAGGCGCCGTTGCGCGAGCGGGAGAAGCCGTAGCCGAGGCGGTAGTAGGCCCGCTTGTTGTTACCGGCCAGCCGGGCGAACTCCTCGATGGTTTCGACCGGCGCTCCGGTGATGCGCGAGGCCCATTGCGGATCGCGCGTGCGCATGTGTTCGGCAAGTTCGCGCGGCGCATCGGTGTAGCGATCCAGATAGTCCCAGTCCGCCTTGTTGTCGCGGAACAGGCAATGCATGACCGCGCAGGCCAGCGCGCCGTCAGTGCCGGGCCGGATCAGCACCGGCAGGTCGGCCTGTTGCATCGTGCTGTTCATGTAAACGTCGACGACCACGATCCTGGCGCCGCGCTCTTTGCGCGCGCGCGTCGCGTGCGTCATCACGTTGACCTGGGTGTTCACCGCATTGGTGCCCCAGATCACCACCATGTCGGATTTCGCCATCTCGCGCGGGTCGGCGCCGGCGAGCTTGCCGGTGCCGGCGATGAATCCGCTCCACGCCGGATTGACGCAGATGGTGGAGAAGAAGCCCGAATACTTTTTGGCGTGGCGCAGACGGTTGATGCCGTCGCGCATCACGTGGCCCATGGTGCCAGCGTAGTAGTAGGGCCACACCGCTTCGGAGCCGTGCGCTTGCTCGGCGCGGGTAAATTGCTCGGCGACGAGATCGAGCGCGTCGTCCCACGAGATTTGTTCGAACTCGCCGCTCCCCTTTGGGCCCTTGCGCCGCAGCGGATGCAACAAGCGATCGGGATGATGCACGCGCTCGGCGTAGCGTGCGACCTTGGCGCAGATCACGCCCGCCGTGTAGGCGTTGTCCTCGGCGCCGCGCACTCGGCCGATGGTGTGCGCATCAAAGACTTTGACTTCGAGCGCGCAGGTCGACGGGCAGTCGTGCGGGCAGGCCGACGCTGCGATCCTTTGCGGGCGTACGGCTTGATTCATCCGGCGATCGTAGCAGCGCCGGGCCGCCTCGCGAAGCCCAATCCGGCGCCAGCTCGTTTAAAGCTTGGCCCGCAAGCGGTTAGCGGCCTCGACCATGACGCGGAGCTTTTCGCGGGCCATATCCCGGCTGATGGTCATCAGGCCGCAATCGGGGGCGAGCCAAACCTGTCCGGGATCGAGGTGTTTGAGAGCTTCGCCGACGCGGCGCTCGACCTCCGCGACCGTTGGCACCGGCGAGTCGCCGGGATCGACGCAACCGAACATGACGATACGATCGCCGCAGATTTTCAGCACCTGCGGATCGAAAGAGCTGCGGCCGAATTCGACGTGGAAGCCGCTGATGCGCGTCTGCATGAGGAGCGGCAGGATGCCTTCATAATGGTACTGGTGCTGCAACGTGCCGCCGCCCGGATAGCCGTAACAAAGATGCACGATGGTCGGCACGGTGATGCCGTCGAGGCAGCGATCGAGCGCCTTGGTGCCATGGGCGCGGACCTTGTCGTGGTAGCGCGTCATGGCGGGCTCGTCGATCTGCAACACCGCGCATCCGGCCGCCTGCAGGTCGCGCAGCTCGCCGTTGAGCGCGGCGGCGACATCGAGCGCGAATTCTTCTTCGTCCTCGTAGTATTCGTTCGATGAACTGTCGATCACCGTCATCGGCCCCGGCACCGCCATCTTGATGGGGCGGCTGGTGTGCGCCTTCGCGGCGTGCAAATCGTCGACGGCGGCGGGCACGCGCCGCGCAATCTTGCCGGTGATGCGCGGCACCAGGCGGTTAGCCTCGCGGTTGCGGTAGATCTTTTTGGCGACGACATTCTGGGTGTCGACGCCCTGCCATTGTCCGGCAATGTGGAAGATGAAAGTCGTCCGCCGCATCTCGCCGTCGGTTAGAATATCGAGCCCGAGGTCCTCCTGCTCGCGAATGACCAGCGCCATGGCGTCATCCATGGCCTCCTTCAGCGCCGCGCCTTCGAGCCGATAGGTGAGCTGATTGCGCTGGGTGTGCGCAAGCCAATGCGGCCGCGGAAAGCTGCCCACGCTGGTGGTGGTGAGAGGAAAGAACGCCATAACTCTCTTGCCCGGCAGGCCGCGGTCAGTGCGCGGTCTGCGGCTCGCGCGCTTTGCTCTTCGCCAAGGCGTCCTCTGCGGTGGCGTCGAGGCGGCTGTGACCGGCCTTCATCAATTTGCCGAGGTAGTATTCGCCCGACGTGATCGGCGGATACTTCTCGCCCGATCCCACGCAGCTTTCGAAGCAACGCACCAGCGTGTCGGGATTCGGGTTGGTGAAGAACACCAGCGAAATGCGATCGCTGGGCGCCGCTTCCGGCGGCGGTACGGCGACGCGGTGGAAGGTCGACACCCAGCGGTCGTTTGACCAGCGCATCATCATATCGCCGATGTTGCAGACGAAAGCGTGCGGCGGGATGTGGACATCGATCCAATCACCCTGGCGAGGCCTGACCTGCAGGCCGCCCGGCGTGTCATCGCCGCGCACGAAGGTGATGCAGCCATAGTCGGTGTGCCCTCCGGCGCGCAGTTGTCCGGGCAACGGCGGTTGGGTTACCGCGGGATAACGGATGATGCGTCCCACGCTGACGTGGCGGTCGAATTTGTCGGCGAAATAATTTTCGTTCTCACCGAGTGCGACGGCCATGGCGCTCAGCACCCGCGAAGCAAGCCCCGACATGGCGACGTGATAGGAGAGCATGACGTCCTTGAAGTCGTGCGGGCGCTGCGGCCAGATGTTCGGCGCGTACATTTGCCCAACGGTTTTGTTGACCAGCGACGCCAGGCGCTCGCTCCCCTCCGGGCCAAACGCAAAGGCTTCCTGGATATCCGGCGGCGCCACTTCGCCCATGGAATAGGAGAGCGAACGGTCGCCGACGGAATTGTAGCCGCGGCTGATCTTCGCCGGCGGCCGCTCCACTTTCATTTTCTCGGCGTCGGGCAAGGCAAAAAAGTCGATGGCGCGCTGGCGCGTCGTCGTGATCAGGTCCTGCGGCACGCCGTGCCCCTCGACCATGAAGAACCCGATGTCGGTGCAGGCCTCGTCGATCTGGCGCGCGACCTTGCGCCGGTCGCTCTCGCTGCCGTTCTGCAGCGGCGACATATCGATGGTAGGGATCGCGTTTTGGGCCGCCATGGTGCACCTGCTTGATTCTGTTGAGCCCGACAGTGCTCAACTATATCTGCATTGATCTTTGCCGCAATGGTATAGGAAAGGCGGACGGCGCCGGGAGCTTTCTTATGAATCGTCGCGAAGCAATCGCATCGCTGCTGGCGGCGGGAGCTGTGCTGGCGCCGCGCGTCATGCGTGCGCAGGGCGGCTTTCCCGACCGCGCTATCCGCATCATCGTGCCGGTGTCGCCAGGCGGCGGCGTTGATACTTTCGCCCGGCTGATCGCCGCCAAGATCGGAGCCCAACGTCGAGTGCAGTTCGTCGTCGAGAACCGCACCGGCGGCAACAGCACGATTGGCGGTCTTGATGTGCATCGCGCCGCGCCGGATGGCTATACGCTGCTGTTCCACGCGTCGACGCACATCTTGGCGCGGCTGGTCATGCGCGACGTGCCTTACGATCCGGCGAAAGATTTCACACCCATCGCGCTCGCCGGGCAGGCGCCAATCATTTACATCATCGCCAACAGCCGGCCGGAGAAAACCATTCCGGAGATCGTCGCCGCCGCCAAGGCCAAGCCTGACGATTGGTCCTTTGCGACGGCGCAATTAGGGGCGCCCGGCCATCTCGCCGAGGTGGCGTTCAACCAGTACACCGGCTTGAACG
>JASHVC010000436.1 GCA_030039655.1 Xanthobacteraceae bacterium
TTGAGCTCAGCCTGTTCGGCCTTCGGCCGATCTTTTAGGTGGTCGGACTCCTCATCGTCGGTGCGCCCTCGTTGAAGGCAATTGTCGTCCTGTGCAAATGGTAAAAAGCTGGAAGGTTTCGGTAACTTTACCAAGGGGTAAAAATATTGACTTTGATTTGATGATTTTGGTGCAATTCACAGAGCAATGCTCTTTGATATCGAAATCGTGCAGCTCTTCTCAATATCCGCAATTTCAGAGAGTTCGGAAATACGCAGCCGGCGTTAACCGCATTTCGCGCGATGGCATCAGCTCAAAATTGATATCGCGGTTCAAATCCGTGTTTGCCGTGGTTCGGTTCCCGACAAAAGGTAAATGCGATCGCGCAGCATTTACACTAACTTAAGGAATCAATTGCGTCCAACTTCTAACAAACTGTAAAAGGTGCCGCACCCCAACAGAGTGAGTTCAGCCAGGGTTGCGTGCATCAATTCCTACCGAGCCCAGAGCTTCGTAAACAACGAAATACTGCTTCCTCTCAAGTTGACGCTCTGCGGCGAATAATCGGTGCTGATGTCGGCGGCAGTGATGCGCGCTGCGACCGGCGCCTAGCAGCTTCAAAAACTCAAGACGAATTCAGCGCCAGTACGACGGCCGTGACGCATGCGTCGCGCGCCGGAAACGTCAAACCCAATCCAGAGGCAACGCGGTTCGACCGCTCGCAGGACTCGCTCCCTGCGGGGCTGAGGCACGTCGAACCCGAAAGTCAGAGTGCGTGAGGGAAGCAAGATGTCGGCTCCCACTACCTACTATTACATAGATCCACCGAAACCGGTTCCCAGCGTTGCGGTGTGCGACGATCCATCTTCGGACCCCCCCGGTCCGACGGGTAGCACGGGCTCGACTGGTTCGACGGGCACCACCGGCTCAACTGGCTCGACGGGCACCACTGGTTCAACTGGCTCAACTGGCACCACCGGCTCGACTGGCTCGACGGGCACCACCGGCTCGACCGGTGCGACAGGATCGACCGGCGACCCGGGCCCAAGCGGCGACACTGGGTCGACGGGTGGCACCGGTTCAACTGGTTCCACCGGCGATCCGGGCCCATCGGGCGCCACTGGCTCGACCGGTCACCATGATCACCACTGTCCAACAGGCTCGACTGAAGCCACTGGTGCGACAGGTTCGACAGGTTCAACCGGCGCAACGGGCCCGCACGATCCGCATCACGGACACACGGGTGCGACCGGCTGCGATCCGACGGGAGGCACTGGTTCAACCGGTGGGGCAGGTGCCCCGCACGACCCGAACGGGCCGTCCGATCCTTGTGACCCGCGTTCGTCAGGTCACGCTTGCGACCTGAACCACGACACACTGCTTGGTTCGTGGGATCGTTGGTTCCTGTGCGGATCAGATGGGGCCACCCGTGGTCACGCGTGCAACACCGATCATTGGGGCGGCCAGTTCTCGCTGCCGGAGATGACCCGTTGCCTTGTATCCGAACTTTCTCACGTCAGTGGTTCGTGCGCCGAGCACTGGACGCCTGACTGCGAGAAGGGCCTCGGCATTGGCGCGACCCCCGACGGACGCGGCCACTGTTCAGTTGGTTGCTTGGACGAGAATTACAGATCCCACCAAGGCGTGCCGTTGGGGCTACATCACTGTTGACCTTCACGGCTGCTGGCGTCGATCGATGACGTTGCGATGACAAGACTACAGGTGTGTACAATCGCGGCCTAGTTGGTGTGGCGCTTCAACTGGAACCGGACTGTAATTCTTGGGTCGATGAGGACCATTGCGAGCCCGGGGTGTCAGCGCCCCGGGGTTTTTCGTGTCCTGACGGCAACACCTGCAAGTAAAAAGCGCGCAACTGTCAAGTATTGGCTCGTAGGAGGCGAGGTAGGTGGGTAATGTCCCGCGGCGAATCCCTGTAGCGTGAGTGGAGTTGTGTCATGTTGCGTCAGGTGTTTGGTGTTGTTTGCGTTTCGTCCTTTCTTGCCGCTGCGCCTTTGGGCGTGGCTGGCGCAGCGGACATGAACATGCCGCTGAAAGCTCCTCCGGCACCTCCTGCGCCCGCTTATGTGTGGACCGGCTGCTACATTGATGCCGGCGGCGGTTACGGTCTTTGGACTCAAGACCACACAACCAGCACGACATTTGCCGGAGTTCCGGGCACGACCATATCGCAAACCGATGGCGGAAACGGTTGGCTCGGCAGGTTCGGCGGCGGTTGCGATTATCAGGTCGCCCCGCGTTGGGTCATTGGCGCCTTCGGCGACTACGACATCATGAGCCTAACGGGCACTAACTCGCCGCTAGAAGTGATCGGCCTCGGGGCCGGTGGAGGAGCGCCATTTGATCCTGTCTCGGCCACCGAAAAAGAGTCGGGAGCTTGGAACGTTGGCGCCCGCGTCGGTTATTTGCTTACTCCGGGGTTATTGACCTACGCCAACGTAGGTTTCACTCAGGCTAAGTTCGATTCGCAGAGTCTGACGACCAATTTGGGCGTTCCAATTGGTTTCGGCTATTCGTCGCAGACCTACAATGGTTTCTTCACGGGCGCCGGCACGGAAGCGTCACTTGCCGATTGGCTGCCAGGGCTACCGACAGGCCTGTTCCTGCGCAGCGAATACAGATTTTCGGACTATGAACGGCGAGATATCAACGAAATTACTCTTGCCACCGGCGTGCCCGATGGAAACGTCCAGCATACGAGGCCCTACGTGCAGACCATTGTCACCTCGCTGGTCTGGCGCTTCAACTGGACCGGACATTAAGTCCTAGAGCATAGAAGGCGATTTTCAGCCCGGGGCGAAGGCCCCGGGCTTTTTCATTTGGTGGTGAGATTACAGGACTGACTACCAACGAGTCTGCCGCCGCCGTTGCTCAGCGTGGAGCGCAAATAGTCCGCGGCGACACATTTGTTTTCAGCGCCGTAGTTTTCCTGATGTGAACTGGGCGCGAACGGAGCGGCGCGGTCTCTTCAACTGACCCTGCGTCAGGTTTCAAAGTTCCACACGATCACAGGGTGATTATTGAGCCAGGGCCATTCACCGCTCGGCGTTTCGTGTCTTGACGGCAACACCTCTGAGCAAAAGGCTGCTGACCGCCCCGGATTGGCTCGCAGGCGAGACGTGCGCGGCTTAGTGTCGAGCCGCGATTCGTGTAGCTTGATGTTGGGTAGTATCATGTTCCGTCACGTGCTTGGCATTATTGGCGTTTCGTCTCTTCTTGTTGCCGCGCCTTTGAGCGTGGCCGGCGCGGCGGACATCAGCATGCCGCTGAAAGCGCCGCTCGCATCTCCTCCGGCCTATCCTTGGACGGGCTGCTACGTCGACGGAGGCTTGGGATATGGCTTCTGGAACGAAGACTTTTACATCCAAAGCACGATCACCGGAGCATCCACGAGCACTAGCACCGGGGGTGGCCGCGGTTGGATGGGCCTCGTTGGTGGGGGCTGCGACTATCAGTTCAGCCTTGGCGGCTTGGGAAACTGGGTCATCGGCGTTTTCGGCGACTATGATCCGATGGATCTCAAGGGCACAAACCAGCCGCAGACAG
>JASHVC010000029.1 GCA_030039655.1 Xanthobacteraceae bacterium
CCCTTGAACAGCACTTCGAGCGTTTCGCGGTTGTAGCGCTTGCCCTTGCAGACGTCGCAGGTGACGTAGACGTCGGGCAGAAAGTGCATCTCGATCTTGATGACGCCGTCGCCCTGGCAGGCCTCGCAGCGGCCGCCCTTGACGTTGAATGAGAAGCGGCCGGGCTCGTAGCCGCGCGCCTTGCTCTCGGACAGACCGGCGAACCATTCGCGGATCGGCGTGAACGCGCCGGTGTAGGTCGCGGGGTTGCTGCGCGGCGTGCGGCCGATGGGCGACTGGTCGATGTCGATGATCTTGTCGAGGTGCTCGACGCCTTCGATGCGGTCGTAGGGGGCAGGGGCCTCGTTGGCGCCGTTGAGGCGGCGCGCCAGCGCCTTGTAGAGCGTGTCGACCAGCAGCGTCGACTTGCCGCCGCCGGACACGCCGGTGACGGCCGTGAACAGGCCGAGCGGAATTTCGGCGGTGACGTTTTTCAGGTTGTTGCCGCGGGCGCCGACCAGCTTGAGCACGCGCGACGGGTTTTTCGGGCGGCGCTCGGGGATGGCGACTTCGAGTTCGCCGGAGAGGTATTTGCCGGTCCAGCTTTGCGGCGCGGCTTCGAGGTCGGCGACGCTGCCCTGCGCCACGACGTGGCCGCCGTGAATGCCGGCGCCGGGGCCGATGTCGAGCACATAGTCGGCGGTGCGGATGGCGTCCTCGTCGTGCTCCACCACGATCACGGTGTTGCCGAGGTCGCGCAGGCGGCGCAGCGTTTCCAGAAGCCGCGCGTTGTCGCGCTGATGCAGGCCGATGGACGGCTCGTCGAGCACGTAGAGCACGCCGGTGAGGCCGGAGCCGATCTGGGAGGCGAGGCGAATGCGCTGGCTCTCGCCGCCCGACAGCGTGCCCGAGGCGCGCGCGAGCGTCAGATATTCGAGCCCGACGTCGACGAGGAAGCGCAGCCGCTCGCGGATTTCCTTGAGCACGCGTACGGCGATCTCGTTCTGTTTCGGGGTCAGCCTCTGAGGTAGCTCAGCGAACCACTGCGCTGCGCCTTTGACCGACATCTCGGACACTTGCCCGATGTGGAGGCCAGCGATCTTCACGCACAAGGCCTCGGGCTTGAGCCGATAGCCCTTGCACTCGCTGCACGGCACGTCGGTGAAGTAGCGAGCGATCTCCTCGCGCGCCCAGTCGCTGTCGGTCTCGCGATAGCGGCGCTCCAGATTGGTGATGACACCTTCGAACGGCCGCTTGGTCTCGTAGGCGCGCGCGCCGTCGTCGTAGCTGAAACGAATTTCCGTGTCGCCGGAGCCGTAGAGGATCGCCTCCTGGGTCTTCTTCGGCAGGTCCTTCCATTTGGTGTCCAGCGTGAACTTGTAGTGCTTGCCCAGCGCCGACAGCGTCTGCGTGTAATAGGGCGACGACGATTTCGCCCACGGCGCGATGGCGCCCTTGCGCAACGTGCGCTCCTTGTCGGGGATAACGAGATCGGCATCGATGTGCTGCTCGACGCCGAGCCCGCCGCACTTTGGGCAGGCGCCGAACGGGTTGTTGAACGAGAACAGCCGCGGCTCGATCTCCGGAATGGTGAAGCCCGAGACCGGGCAAGCGAATTTTTCGGAGAAGACAAGGCGCTCGGCCGTCTCGTTGCGCTGCCGGTTGGCCTTGGCGCGCTCGGGCCCCTCATCCTTCGAGACGGCCCTGCGGGCCTCCTCAGGATGAGGGGAACTGCTGCCTCGGCCTTTGTCCTCATCCTGAGGAGCGCGCCTCGCGCGCGTCTCGAAGGATGCAGGCCCCGGCGCATCCGCGAATTCCGCGACCGCCAAGCCTTCCGCCAGCTTCAGCGCCGTCTCCAGCGAATCCGCTAGCCGCGTAGCGATGTCGGGCCGCACCACGATGCGGTCCACCACCACGTCGATGTCGTGGGTGAATTTCTTGTCCAGCGCCGGCGCGTCGGCGATTTCGTAGAACTTGCCGTCGATCTTGACGCGCTGGAAGCCTTTCTTCTGAAAGTCGGCGAGCTCTTTGCGATATTCGCCCTTGCGGCCGCGCACCACGGGCGCGAGCAGATAAAGCCGCGTACCTTCGGGCAGCGCCATGATGCGGTCGACCATCTGCGAGACGGTCTGGCTCTCGATCGGCAGCCCGGTGGCGGGCGAGTAGGGCACGCCGACGCGGGCCCAAAGGAGCCGCATGTAGTCGTAGATCTCGGTGACGGTGCCGACCGTGGAGCGCGGATTGCGCGAGGTGGTTTTCTGCTCGATGGAAATGGCCGGCGACAGGCCGTCGATCTGGTCGACGTCCGGCTTCTGCATCATTTCCAGGAACTGCCGCGCGTAGGCTGAGAGGCTTTCGACGTAGCGGCGCTGGCCCTCGGCATAGATGGTGTCGAAGGCGAGCGATGACTTGCCGGAGCCGGACAGGCCCGTGAACACCACGAGCTTGTCGCGCGGGATGTCGAGGTCGATGTTCTTGAGGTTATGCTCGCGCGCGCCGCGGATGGAGATCACGCGTCGATCCGCCGCCCGGCGGATGTCCTCGCGGCGGTCTTTCGCGCCCTTCGTCGATTTGTCGAACAGCTCGTCGTTCATTCCGTCTTCCGCTCGTCCCCGCCCTGCGGGGACCCAGAATATGTAAGCATGGCCCCGAGGCAGTCTGGATTCCCGCTTGCGCGGGAATGAGCGGAAGGAATGCCGCCAGCTGCATCAAGACCGACTCTGCGAACGTAGTGAGAACGTGGGTGATTTGCCAGTGCGGCGGTGGGAAAGCCGATCTCTCGTAGGGGCGGGTCTTGACCCGCCTCCACGGTGCGCCAAGCGAGGCGGTAGTTTCTCTTTATTTTCGCTCATTCCCGCGCAAGCGGGAATCCAGGCTCTTTTTGCGAAGCTGGATCCCCGCTTCCGCGGGGATAAGCGCACTGCGTGCGCTCAAATGACAAGGGCCGGCAAACTTGCCGGCCCTTGCTGCTCGCTCCAACTGGAGTGGTACTCACTACATGGCAACGGGGGCGCCGCCTCCGCCGCAGTTGGCGCGATACTCGAACTTTGTTCCGGAACGACGGGCTCGCGAGCGCGGCGCCGCAGGCGTCCGGCTCAAGCGATCGGATTGAAAATTGAGAGGAGAGGGCGCCGTTTGTGGCGCAACGGGAGCCGCGGCCGCCATGGCGGCAAACGCACGGTAACCCGGAACAAAACGCCTCATACGCTTGGCCTCTGTACGCACGCGACGACTAACCCGGACCCTCAGTTAAGAAGCTCTGAGCGTCCCTGCATAGTGCAAAAAAACCACAACCGTCCGCTTTGTCAAACCAACAATACTATCGTCGCTATTAGCGTCCAACGAGCGGCGGTTTTGTTTGTTCCGTTGCGCGCGCGGAGCAGATAATCCGCGCGCTTTGCGAGGTAGGGTGAGGGAGCGATCCGCTGATAGCCCCCCGCGAATGCTCCCTCACCCCACTCTCTGCCCCC
>JASHVC010000437.1 GCA_030039655.1 Xanthobacteraceae bacterium
AATTGACGACCTGATCGCATTGTGAAATATCACAGACTTGTGTTTTTGTGCCAACGCTTGCGCCAGGCAGTCCTCATCCAATGCTCAAACCCGGGCCGTCCCGCGCGTCGAACGCGGTCATCCACTCCACCGCACATTATTTGCTTCAAGCCCTCAACGAGATCGACGTCGAGTATTTATTTTGTAATTTTGGCACTGACCATGCCCCTTGATCGAAGAGTTGGCGCGGTTTGAGGCCGAAGGATTGCGAGCACCCAAAATCGTCTCATGCCCTCATGAAAACGTCGCAGTGCACATGGCAGGCGGTTTTGCGCAAATGACCGGCCGTGGCCAAGCGGTTTTGGTGCTGCCTGCGTAACGAAACTGTAGGAGCACGGAACTTGGCACATCCGGTTGCCCGATCTTACCTCGCGGCGCAGGACGCATTCCGCGCCGGCGCCGACAATCCCCGCGACTTTCTTGAACGGTGCTTGGCCACCATGGATGAATGGGAAGGCAAAATTCACGCTTTCGTCTGCACCAATCTTGAGGCAGCGCGAACCGCCGCCGACCAAGCGACCGCTCGGTGGAAAGGCGGACGCCCTCTGTCTCCGATTGATGGAATGCCCGTCGGCATAAAGGACATCATCGAAACTGCTGACATGCCTACCGAACAAGGTTCACCGCTCTTCAAAGGGTGGCATTCAGTGCGGGACTCGGCCTGTGTCGCCGCACTGCGGGAGGCCGGCGCGATCATTGTCGGCAAGACCGTCACCACCGAATTTGCCGCCGTTTACCCCGGTCCCACAAGGAACCCCTGGGACACTTCGCGCACACCGGGCGGCTCAAGCAGCGGCTCCGCCGCCGCTGTTGCGGCGGGCATTGTATCGGCCGCACTTGGTACGCAGGTGATCGGTTCCATCATCCGACCCGCCAGCTATTGCGGGTGCTTTGGCTACAAGCCCAGCGTAGGCTCCATTAACCGAGGCGGCAGCTTCGACTATCTCAGCCAAAGCTGCGCTGGCGTACTGGCCGCAACATCGCGAGAGCTGTGGACGGTCGCGCGCGAAATCTCGGCACGAGTGGGTGGCGACCCCGGCTTTCCCGGTCTTTCGGGCCCGCGCGAAGCGCCGACTCCCCGGCGGCCGAAAGCGCTGGCGGTCCTTCAAACAGCAGGCTTTGCTTCACTCAACCCGGAGGCGGCAAAGGTCTTCGCCGATTTCAACGGAAAACTTAGTGCAAACGGCATTGAGCTTCACGCTCGGGACAATAATCCGGCAGTGGCCGCCGCTGAGAACGCCATCAGCGATGCAGGTGCAGTCTCACGTAAGATCAACGCGTGGGAATCGCGCTGGCCGCTGAATACCTATGCGCGCGATCTCGGCAGCGAGGGCCTGAGCCAGATCATGCGCGATCGCCTATGCGAGGCGGAAGCCATGACGCTCGAGAATTATCAGGACCTTCTGTTAGAGCGTGCGCGCAGCCGAGAGATATATGGTAAGCTCCGCTCGATTGCCGAGGGCTGCGTAACCCTGTCTGCGTCCGGGCCAGCGCCGACGGGGATTGAGTCAACAGGCGATCCAACGTTCGCCATCCCGGCCAGCCTACTTGGTGTGCCAGCGTTATCTTTACCGCTCTTCAGCGTCTCGGGTTTGCCGATTGGGCTGCAGGTGCTCGGCTTCCGTGATGGCGATGCGGCGCTGTTCGAGATTGCAACCTACCTGCAGGCTATTTCCTGACCGAATCGACTTCGAGGTCAGTTCAACGTCATCGCTTGGGCACGCCGTTGGCTCGCGATCATTGCTGTTCGCAGGAGAAACTGACGCGATCGCTCAGGATTGTCGGCGATCCGACTAAGCTCATCCAGGTTCTTTTGACGGATGGCCGGATCGCTCTCCTCGAGCCGTTTCTTGTTCGCAATCGATTGCTCCTGCACAAATTCGATTGCAACAGTTCGCCTTTGTAAGTTGTAGAGGTCGAGGAGCCGGCCGGGTTGCCCCTCGAGCAGCACACCAATCAGCTTTTCTGACAGGTTGATGGCGTCCTGAATACCACCGTTCAGTCCCATGCCACCGATCGGATTGTTGACGTGCGCGGCGTCTCCTGCCAGTAGGACGCGTCCTTCTCGAAAGGTGGCGGCAACGCGCTGGTGCGTCACATAGAGATTGCGATGGACAATCTCGTAAGGCCGATCGTTCGGAAAGAACCGCTGCATCCGCGCTTGTGCTGCTTCGTCGCTGAGCAGGACCTCGTCAGTCTGCGAGGGCTCAGTCGGAAATACAGTGCGCCAAAGCCCGGGCGGCCCGTTTGCTGAAACCTTGAAGCAATTGCACCAGGCTCCGGGCTCAGCAAAATAGCTGCGGTAACAGTATCCTCGTTCCGCTTCGAAATCGAAAGGCGTTGTCAGAACAATAAACCGTTCGGGCCAGGTGAAGCCATCGAAGGCGATATCACATCTCTTTCGCACGACACTGCGGCCTCCATCGGCGCCGATTAGATAGATGCCCGAATGGGTCTCGATGCCATCGGGCCCGCGGACCTGGGCGGTGACCGCCTCAGCGGATTGGTGCAGGTCGACCACCTCGTGATCGAACAGAACTTCGACGTTCGGCAGCGCGCTCGCACGTTCGAGCAGAAGAGAAGAGGTCTTGAACTGTTCGCACTGCACGACGAATGGATGCTTTGTGTCGTTGGTGAGGATAGAGTGATCAAATTGTGCCACCAGCCGGCCTGAAGGACGATCCCAAAATTGAAAGATTGGCGCCACCAGCCCCACGCGCGCCATATCGTCGGCCAGCCCGACTGTACCGAGAACGTCGAGAGTCGCGGGGTGTGTCGTCGCCGCTCGGGGGTCGGCCTGCAGATTCGCATTGTTGTCAAATAAACGAACGTGGATGCCGCGACGTCCGAGCATCCATGCGCACAGCAATCCGACTGGCCCGCCGCCGGAAATCAATACACGGCTATCGCCGCTTGCCATTGCGGAACTCAATTCAATCGGTTCTAAGGTAGGCCACTGCTTGTTTCCTCAGAGCTGTCTGGCAACGCTCTTGCGAAATGCCTCGACATGCACGCGCATGGCGTTCTCCGCGGCATCCGCGTCGCGCTTGCGCACAGCTTCGAACAGCGTTTCGTGCTGGCGCTGGAAGCTCTGATGGTGGTCAGGCGTGGTGAACGAAATGAACCAGAACCGAAGCGAGCGCTCATTAAGCCGTCGGATAATCTCCGCGAGCTCAAAGTTCTTGCTCGCGCGGGCGAGCAAAAGATGAAACTCACGATCTAGCTCCATAAGGCGGTGGACGTCTTGCCTTTCGATGGCGCGGCTCGCCTTGGCAAGGACCGCGGACATTTCCTCGACGTGGCTTTCTTCAGCGCGTACCGCAGCCAACCGTGCACATTGCACCTCGTTAACCATCCGGACTTCGATCATCTGCATGACGTCCTGCAAGATGACGGGCTTTACGATCACCCCCTTACGCGGGATGACGTCCACCATCTCCTCAAGCATGAGACGGTCGATGGCTTGATGCACGGGCGTCCTGCCGAAGCCAAGGAGTGCCGACACGGACGCTTCGTTGATACATTCGCCCGGCTCAAACTGGCAGGTGATAATCCTATCCTTGATAGCCTCGTAGGCTTGATCCCGAAGCGACAGTCGCGGCACCCGGCGCCGGGACGTTGCGCCGGCAGGCCTTCGCGCTGGTGTAAGAGGGAGCTTTTTCTTCAGCAAAGTCATTGGTTTATTACCCAAACAAGTGAATCTTACATACCACTGATATTTCACGCTTCCGGCCAAGTCAATTGGTCTATGCCATAGTGGTAGGAGTAGGCGCGATTCCAAACGTTGAGCTGGCGAAGCAAGCGGGGGTCGTCGCCGACGACGGTATTGCCGTCGATCAATTCGGGCGAACGAGCGATCCCAACATATTTGCCGCCGGCGATCACCAAGCACTTCAATCCTTTGCTCAACCGCGCCATTCGTCTCGAAGTTTGGCAAAATGCTCAGAATCAAGCCGCCGCCGTTGCCGGCGTCATCGCCGGCGGTTCAAAGCCTTTTGCGGAAGTCCCATGGCTGTGGACCGATCAATACGACATGAATATGCAGGTTGCCGGCGCACCACTGAAATGGGATCGGCTCGCCTATCGAGGCGTTCCTGTCGGTAAAAGCTTCATGGCGCTGCAGCTTCTTGGGAACAACTTGCCGGCGCGATCGGCGTGAACGCCGGGCGCGGCGTCCGGTTTGCGCGTATGCTGATCGCATCGGGAAAGACTGTGGACGTTGACCTGCTCACGGACGAAAAATACAAAATGCAGGAACTTTGTCGTTAACCATTGCGGAATCGATCGGATCGCACGTACGCATTACGAATATCAGATGACCTGGGAACAGCGGGCACAATGAGCGCAGAAGAAAATTGGACCACGGTAGCAGAGCGCGATACGCTCGAGGCAGGCAGTGTAATCGGTATCAAGGTCGGCGACCTCGATGTTGCTTTGTACAATATCGACGGCGAGATTTTCGCTACGCACAACCTATGCACCCACGCCCACGCGCTCCTCAGTGACGGTTGGCTCGAGGGCGACATTATCGAGTGCCCACTGCACGGCGGTCGCTTTGAAGCTAAGACCGGAAAGGGGCTTGGTGCACCGATCACCTGTGACGTAAAGACGCTTCCGGTTAGGGTTCAGGGAAATATCGTTCAGGTCAAAGCCGCCTGACGTTGCGATCCTCAAGCCTTGGCGGACGCATTCAGATTGATCTCGGATTTGAAATGGCCCCAAAGCGCCGCATAAGCGGCGTCGAAGCCCGGCTCTAGATAAATTTCGAAAACGTTTCGTGGCCTTGCGAGCGGCACCTGGTAAACTTCTTTCACCCGCCCCGGCCTTCGGGTCATGATGACGATTTGGTCAGAGAGCGTGATTGCTTCCACGAGATCGTGGGTGATAAACAGCATCGTACTCTTATGTCTCTGCCAAAGCTGCAGCAACTCATGGTGCAGGGTCATTCGTGTTTGCGCGTCGAGAGCACCAAACGGCTCATCGAGCAGAATGACCTCGGGATCATAGATAAGCGTGCGGACAATCGACACCCGTTTCTGCATGCCGCCCGACAGTTGCGATGGGTAGTGATCCTCGAAGCCGTCGAGCCCAACCAGACGCAGCCAATCCATGGCCCTCTCTCGGCGTTCTTTTGCTGCCACGCCACGAATCGCCAAGGGGAATTCAACATTGCCGAGAGCGGTAAGCCACGGAAACAGATTGCTGTCCTGAGTTACATAACCAACGCTAGTATTCAGTCCAGTGACTGCTACGCCGTTATAGGCGACCGTCCCAGCCGACACGGGAACCAGGCCTGATGCGAGCCGAAGCAGGGTCGTCTTTCCGCATCCGGACGGGCCGACAACGGTGGTGATTTTGCCTGGTGGAACGTCAAAGCTTACTCCGTCAAGCGCAAGGAGCTCGCTGTCGTTGGTGGCAAAGACGAGCTTAACGTCCGCAAAGCTGATTGCGGGAATTCGTCCCGTGTCTTCCACGGAGTGGATCACAAACGCTCGCGCATCGCTCCCTTGCGGTGCCATACATTAAGATCCTTCGCATACCTTCGCGCGGGCTGACTGGGACTGGGCGGTTAGGCCAGGAACTTATTCGACCAAAGTTGTCCTTCCTGCGCTGGCAGTGGATCGGTAATCATCTTGGTCTCCAACGAAACCTTGATGTTGTTCTCCCACATTGCTGCGGTCAT
>JASHVC010000438.1 GCA_030039655.1 Xanthobacteraceae bacterium
GCGGTATGAGCTCAAGATAAGCCTCACGCATCGCCAGTGCTGAAAGCATTTTCAGTTCGACTGCGGATACCATGCCTCATTCCTCCCGATCTGTGGCGGGTACTTTCCTAGATTTCTGCGATGACACGTGATGGATTGCCGTCGCGCCAGGCTTTAATGTTCGCGACAACGTCGGGGTAGAAAACCGCGTAATTCTGCTCCGTCACATACCCGAGGTGCGGGGTGATGACGACATTTTCCATGCGTCGGAAGGGGTGACCGATCGGCAGCGGCTCGACCTCGAAGACGTCCAGCCCGGCGCCAGCGATACGCCGTTCGCTTAGGGCTGCAAGCAGCGCTTTCTCCCTAATGATCGATGCGCGCGCCGTATTGACGATATAAGCGGTCTTCTTCATTAGACCGAGCTCGTGTCCACCAACGAGCCCGCGCGTTCGGTCGCTGAGCTTTAGATGAATGCTCACGATGTCGGCATCGCGAAACAGGGTTTCTTTGCTGACATATTCGACACCGACTTCTCGGCATTTTTCCGGTGTAAGGTTTTGGCTCCAAGCGATCACCTTCATGCCAAACGCCGCGCCAACCCTCGCAGTGCCCTTACCAAGCGTCCCTAAGCCAAGGATGCCGAGCGTCTTGCCACAGATGTCCGTTCCCAGCGCTGCCTGCCAGGTCTCACCTGATTTCAGGCGGGCGTTTTCCCATCCGATTCGGCGTGTCAGTTCTAAGATGAGTCCGAATGTTACCCCAATAGTCGGATCGCCAAATTTTCTCGTGCCACAGACTGTGATTCCCCGCTCAGCACAAGCGACCATGTCAGTCGAGCCGACACGGTCCGCCGTAGTGATCAGAAGCTTTAGACTGGGTAATCCCTCGATCACGCCTCTTGGAAAGGCCGTGCGCTCGCGCATCATTACGACGACGTCAAAGCCCCGAAGATCCCGAATCGTCTCCTCGGGGGTGCGATGCACCGGGGCGCGAAATACTTTGATCACAACGTCGCTGCCGAGTTCTCCCCAATCGGCAAATTTTAGTGCGACGTTATGATAGTCGTCGAGGATGGCGACACGAAGCATGCTTTGAGCGCTTGGCGAGTGGACGAACGACCTCGTCCCGCGGATGGCCCGCTGTCGCGTAACCGCCGCGAAGATCGCGGCGAGTCCATACAGGATCCCGGCGGTGAGTGAATACGGGGAAGGCGAAAGCC
Source organism: Xanthobacteraceae bacterium (assembly GCA_030039655.1). The sequence continues at coordinate 1,202 of JASHVC010000438.1, forward strand.
GCCCCTCGATCATCTGAAAAAAAAAGATGAGCACTGGTCCCGCGGCAAGGACAACACGAACCGTCAGCGGCGACGCCAGCGAAATGGCGAATTGGTTTACATAGCTCGCCGCAACGATCAGGAGTGCTGCGATACCTAAGAGCACACTGAGCCGGGAGAGTTCAGTTGACGGGCTTGCGGGCGAAAGTGAAAGTACCACCACCGCTGTCACCGCCGCAGCCGGGAAGCGCAGTGAAAGCAATGCGCCAGGCGTAACTCCTGCGTCGTTCAGCCGCCGGCACAACATTGTTGCAACGGATATTACAATCCCCCCGCCGGCAGCGAGACTGACTCCGAACGCAGCCTCGCGGACTGACTGGTTCGACCCTCCGGAAAGACCGGCCAAAACAATCGCGGCGGCGAAAACTAAGCTAGCGAACAGTGCTAGATAAGCCAGTCGCTCCGCATCCGTGACAGGCGTGTCACGGCCGGTGCTCGACAATTTGTTCTCGATCAAAATGACCGACAGCGGACCAATGCCGGAGTAGATAATTTGCATAATCGACGGTTCGATAAGTTTCAGAGCATACATAAACGCAAGCCAAGCACCCGCCGAAGTAATGTTGACCCACAAAAGATCAATCGGTCGGCGGCGAAGGATGATGAGACTTTCGCGGGAACCGACGAACGCCGCTGGCAGAAACAACACAGTGCATAGGCTAAAAGCGACCGCCACAATCACGAGCGGATTAAGCCGTTGAAAGAGACCGCCAAGAAAAACATCGCGCGTGGCTCCGAGGAAAACAAAGCCAACGGACACGAGGAAGCCGGCAGTTTCTCGCCTCTGATCCAATCCAGCGGTTGCTGCGCTTACCATGAAAATCTTAGTAGGCGTCCGGCAGCTATTGCGTCAAATGCATTGAAGGCATAGGACTTCGATAACTATTAGGTATGGCCTGAGTTTATGGAATTAAGACATCTTCGCTACTTCGTTGCGGTCGTCGATGCCGGGGGCGTGTCCGCTGCTGCGGCGCTGCTCAACATCAGCCAACCGGCGTTGTCGCGGCAGATCCGTGATCTTGAGACCGAATTCGGCGTGTCGCTTTTTGATCGTCGCGCCGGCCGGCTGATTCTTACCGCTCGTGGCGAAGACCTTTTGGCCCGCTGCCGTGAGCTTTTGAAGGGTGCCGAATCGCTCCGCGAGCGGGCTCGCGCACTGCGCCGCGGCGACGTTGGAATCATAAGGGTTGGCGTAGCACCTCTCACGCTTGAGAGCCTCCTGCCACCCTTCCTGGCACGCTACGGGCGGGATCATCCGAAGGTCGAAGTGCGCCTTGTGGAAGATAGTCCGAGCCGGCTGTGGGCGCGCTTGGAACGCGGCGAGCTAAACCTCGCTATCTCCTTTCCAGGGCACGAGGGCCTGGGTAGCCGGCTGCTTTTCCCAGTGTTTGCCCTCGGATTAATGTCAACGTCCCATAACTTCGCAAAACGAACGACTCTGGACGTAGCCGAACTCGCGGGCCAGCCACTGCTGCTACCGAGTCATCAATACCTTACGCGCCAATGGTTTGACACTGCCTGCCGCCGCGATCATCTACGGCCGATAGTGGCGCTTGAAAGTATGGCGCCGCATGCGCTTATCGCTTTGGCGAAAGTCGGGTATGGGATCGCAATTGTTCCGTCTCACATACCGTTCGACCGAAGGGGCCTAAAGGCAGTTCGCCTTACGCAGCGTGAAACCGTGCTAGGCGCTTGGGCCGCGATCACTTGGGATCCGCATCGAATGCAGTTGCCGTTTGTCGAACAATTTGTCGAGGAGCTCGCCATTTTCGCGCACCGTTCTTACCCTGGTAAGGAATTCGCGAGCAGGAACGCCCACAAATCAATACCAGTGCAATGACCGCGTTCAGACAACAACGATACACACAACACATGCAGCATGCGCGTCGGTCGTTTGGGGGGATCCGCGGTGCTGGGCGGATCTAAGCGATCATCATCAAGATAACGCCGCAGACCGTAATCACCACCGCCGCTGTCAACTTCCCGGTCAAGGGTTCGCTTTTGAGCAGCGCATGACTAAGCAACGCTGTAACGATTGGGTAGGTCGCAACAAGCGGAGAGACGAGAGCGACGGATCCCAACCCCAGCGCCGCGTAGGTCGAGAACACGCCCAGGCCGTTGCAAAGTCCGACCGCCGCAAACCACAGCGCGCCGCGACGATCGAAATTCCTGGGCAATCCGCCGTTGCGAACTAGCGCGTTAATGACAAGGACCGCTGACGAAATCGTATAACCCACCAAAACAGCCGCCAACGGATTCGTCCAGCGCACTAGTCCCAGTTTGATGATTGGTTGCACGCCGCCGCGAATGATCGCGGCGGAAAGTGGCAAAATCAGCATCCAAACCGTTAAGCCTGACAGGCCTTTTTCTCGACGCACGTACATAAGCGTGACGCCGGCCACTATTGCGGCCAAACCGAAAAGTTGTGGCGTATGCAGGTTTTCCCCGAGTAAAATCACCGCCAATAGAACAGCAAAAACCGGCCCTAATCCCGCAACCGCGCCGGCGATGTTTGGCCCCACTAGGCGGTTGGCCTCAAAGTTCAGAAGCGTAACCGCCGCAGGAAAGAGCAATCCGACACCGGCAAATATCGCAACCGCATCGATATCGGCTTTTGCCATATCGATCGATAGAGGCGCCACGCACCAAAACAGAAGTGTCGATGTTGGAACGCTGAAGGCGGCCCCAAGCCAAGGAGGCATTGACCGCAATGCGAATTGGGTCAGTACAAACCCGCTGCCAACACCCAGGGTTGAAGCGAACGCGAGGATGATGGCAACTGGCGTATTCGTCGCTCCTACGGTCTCCGCCATAAGTCCGTTCACCACCAGGTTATCGAGACACAAGGCTCAGAGACCACCTCGCCCGAATGTGCCACATCGCCCTCCTTTCCTTCTTTGCAGCAGCCGCAGCAACCCCCTAAGGTGAAGCGATCAGCCAAAACATACGGCAAAACCTGTGCGAATGGTCTCGAAGAAGATCGTCGTACCAAGATGCGCCCATAGACAGATCGCGCCTGTAAGTGCGAATAGCGATGCTGCGCCCGCGACCATCAACTGCCTCGACAGGCGCCATGAACCAGCAGGCTCGCTAGGCCCCCGAAAATCGTGAAGTTCGCGTGACTGATTGCGTGGCATCTTTATTACTGATCTGTTGCTAGGCGCTTATCTTTGAAGAAATAGATTTCATCCGAGCTTGGGAAGCATCCGATGCGAACATCATGAGCGCACGCCTGAGCGGCCCGACTGACCGTTTCGCGCACGTTCCCGTAGCGCCGGACAAATTTTAGGCTCCGTTCAAACATTCCGATCATGTCCGTCTGTCACGAGAATGTGGCCATCGCAATTTGGTGAAGCGCCAATGCCGATAGTCGGGATGCTGACCGCTTGCGTGATCTCGGCGGCGAGATTGGCGGTGACTCCCTCGATGACCATAGCAAAGGCTCCAGCTTGCTCGACAGCCCGGGCTTCGAGCAACGCAGTTTCTCGTTCGGTACTTGAACGACCCTTCGCTTTAAAGCCGCCATCGACATGCATGGCCTGCGGCCGCAGGCCGACATGCACCATCACCGGGATGCCGCGGCCCACCAGGAATTTGATGGCTTCAGGCGTGCCGTCACCGGCTTCAATCTTTATGGCTTGGCAACCTGTTTCCGTCATGATTCGAATCGTCGAATGGTGCGCTTATTGCGGACATCTTTCGTAACAGCCGAACGGTAGATCAACCACGACCAAGGCGCGGTTCGAACCGCGCATGACGGCGCGCCCATGCAGTACCATCATATCGAGGGAACGCCGACAGTGCTTGGTAATCCGTGCACGGCCATGCCGACCGTATCGCCAACGAGTATGAGATCGACAAACGGGTCGAGAATTGCCGCCATCGGCGCTGTGTACGCGGTTAGGGCAACAATCTTCTGCTGGCCCTTGCGGTCTCGAATTTGCGGCACCGTCATCCGCGGTTCTTTAATCTGCTGAGACACCCGCTCTTCCCGAAATGTCAACTGAGGCGTTCCTGGAACGAAAGGGATCCAGCTTGGGCAACCAGTAGCTGTTGGCTGCGCTGGTATGAGTGAGGTTGTGAGTACGGCTCATCTGCAAATTTACCTTCGAACCCTTGAGGCGCGGCGGAATTCACCTTCGTCGACGTGGTGTTGGCGAAATCCATACGAGGCTTCGAGACAGAAATCGCGGAAAACTCATTTCCCCGCAAGTCATTGAGAGATGAACTAATTTCCTCCTGAGATTAGTAATTTTCGTTATGTCGGTTCTGACGCAGACCCTATGTTCGCTGCTTCGTTGGACCCACTCCGCCCCGGAGAAAGATAATGAACGGCACAATTGATCGCCCGATCACATCCGCAAGCCGCGCGGCAGTCGGCTCCTGGCGCACACCGTTTCTAATCATTGGATTCGGCTGTCTCATCTCGCTCCTGTCTTTTGGCCCGCGTTCGTCGCTCGGCTTCTTTCTGACGCCAATGTCGACCGACAACCATTGGGGTCGTGACGTCTTCGCATTCGCCTTGGCCCTTCAGAATCTGCTGTGGGGTATTGGCCAGCCTCTCGCCGGTATGGTCGCCGACCGATTTGGGACTATTCGTGTCTTCTGCGGCGGCGCATTAATGTACGCGGCCGGATTGGCTCTGATGGCGTATGCGAACAATGGTCCAGTACTCGATATTTCGGCCGGCGCTCTGATTGGATTTGGCCTATCCGGCACCTCATTCATGATGATCACTGCAACATTCGGTAAATTGTTACCGCCGGAATGGCGCATGGTCGCCTTCGGCTTCGGCACTGCGGCGGCCTCATTCGGTCAGTTCTTGTACTCTCCGCTTTCGGTCATGTTGATCGACAGTTTCGGCTGGCAGAACTCACTGCTGATTTTCTCAGCGACCATGCTCGCCATCCTGCCATTCTCAACCGCGCTCGCCACACCGACGACTGCAGGAGCGACGGAGGGGGCGGCTGAGCAACAATCGCTGCGGCAGGCGCTTTCTGAAGCTTTCGCGCAACGTTCCTACGTCATGTTGGTAATTGGTTTCTTCACCTGCGGTTTTCAGCTTGCGTTCATAACTGTCCATTTGCCCGCTTATTTGGTCGACCGTGGTCTTTCCGCCCAGGTCGGAGGCTGGACTCTCGCAACGATCGGTCTCTTCAACATCTTCGGGTCGCTTCTATATGGTTGGCTATGCAACTTCGTCCCGAAGCGCTTTCTCCTGTCGTTCAACTATTTTGCCCGTGCCGCCGCCATCTTCGCGTTCATCTCCTTCCCTGTGACACCCTTTACCTGCATCGTGTTCGCCGTCGTCATGGGGCTCGTGTGGCTCTCAGTGGTGCCGCCCACCAATGGCATTATTGCTGTGATGTTTGGCACCCGGTGGCTGGGCACGCTAGCCGGCTTTGCCTTCCTGAGCCACCAGATCGGTGGCTTCTTGGGCGCTTGGTTCGGTGGCGTTGTGTTTGACCATTACGGCTCCTACGAGCCGGTGTGGTGGGTTTCGATCGCGCTTGGCATATTCTCTGGGCTCGTCAACATGCCCATCGTCGAAAAGCCGATCTCTCGCGCCATCCCCGTTCCCGCATAGAGCACGTGAGTTGCTTCCGCGATCGGGCATCAGAGCGTCCTCCCACTACACCCGGAGCCAACCTCCACGGCTCCGGGTGCTTTTTTGCTCATCGGCAAGGCCGTTCGTGATTGCATCACGGCATTGCCGATATTTCCAATACTTCGGATGATTCGCCCGTCTTTCAGAGACGTTCCTTTTGAAAAATCATCTTGAACAGTCAAGATGTATTGCGATTTCGTCAGCAATGTAGCGCGTCGTGTTTGTTTGCATTCGTGGCACAACAGTTACCGACGTCGAACGTGATTTCCATCCCCCACTGGGATCTTCCTCGAACCCCATAGCCAATTTTCGCAGCGAGCCTCAGCACTGGTCGATTCTCGCTGGATACCCACGCACTCAAAGTCCTGAGATCCTGCCCGGCTGACCTTATGAACATGTGCCTGAGCAGCAATTCGCCGATTCCGAGGCGTTTCAGGTCCGACCGCACCATCAACGCGATCTCAGCTTCGGAAGGTGAAACAATGATCCGATGCGAAACACCGACGATCGCCTCAGTTTGATCTACGAGCCACGCAATTTCTCCGACACCAACCTTGATGTCGAAAAAGCGCTGCAGCGTTGGTTCATCCTCGAGATCGATAGCCCTGCCAAAGCGCAGAGACACATCGCTTCGCTCAAGGCGTCGTACGAACGACCGCACCAACCTCCATTCGGGTTCGACGAGAGGCCGGTCGAAGACTGTCAGCCGTAGCCCACAAAGCCAACGGCAATAGCCTCTTTGCAGGCGCACCGCTGATTGACACGGACTGGTCACGGCCGCGCGAACGTGGCACGCGATAACTGGCTCCAATTGCATGGCGCAGATAAAGCGCCGGGACCGCGCCTGGGCACGCGCAATCTTTTCACCTCGGAATGAGTCTGGTTCAATGCCAGCGCGACGGGTCTCTCAAGCGAGCCAACCGCGGCTTAACGACGGCCGCGACCCTACACGAGATGAAGACCCGGGCGTTTGGCTCTCCGGTGCACGCCCTCAAGGCTGAATTCGGACAAAAGCCATTGCCGGAACACCTTGACCTCCGGCTTTTGAAATTCGGCTTGGGCGGTTACCAGCCAATAGCCGCTGTCGCTTGGGATGGACTTGTCACCCAGTGCAACAAGCCGACCGCTCTCAATCTCCTCAGCGACCAGTGGCCACCGGCCCAAAACGACCCCGAGGCCACGCATTGCCGCATCAAACGCCATCTGCATGTTATCGACACGCAATCCGCTCTCGATAGAGGTTGGAGCCTGCACGCCGCTTGCTCGAAACCAGTAATTCCAGTCCGCCGCAACCGAAGTGAGGTGGATCAGCGGGGCGCGCGACAGCAGCTCCACGTTCGACTCGAGGCCCAACTGCTGCTTCAGAGTTGGGCTGCAGACTGGCAACAGTGTCTCAGCCGCCAGTAAGGTCCAGTTCGAAGCCGGCTTCTGTGTCGAGGTAAAGCGGATCGCGATATCGAAGCCGTCTACGGTCAAATCCACCAGACGGTGCGAGGAATCGATTCGCACATCGATATCCGGGTGTTGCGCAATAAAGTGTTCAAGACGGGGCAGCAGAATCTTGCTTGCGAATGTCGGCGCGCTGCTGACCGACAACGTGCCGCTCGATCCCCGTCCCGGAAGCTGGTCAGTCGCTTTGGCGAGAATGCTCAGCGCTTGATTGACCAAGGGCGCATAGGCCTCGCCATCAGTTGTCAGTCGCAATCCACGGGCTTCTCGATAAAAAAGCTCCACTCCCAGCCAATTTTCAAGAGTCTGGATGCCGTGGCTGACCGCGCTTGCCGTAAGGTTCAGCTCTTCCGCTGCCTTTCGAAAGCTATTGTGACGGGCGGCTGCCTCGAAGACCCGTAATGAACTTAGGGGCGGAAGCCGGAAGGCCATGTCCTCAGTCCCAATCCTTGATGCCAAGTTTTAAATTATATCTTGACAATAGGGCAGGCCAATCCAGCCGGTGCAGTCTGGCTATTCGAGGCTAAAGTCTTGTCAAAGAGGCTAAGTTCCCTATGGGTGAGATTATTTCACTTGTGTGGAAATTATTTCATCAGCCAGCGCGGTCTTTCGCAAAGAAAGCGTTGAACGCGCTTCATTTGTCTTGCAGAATTTGTTGTGTTTGCAGGCCCCCATAGATGCTGCCGCCTTTGCCGGATGTGAAAAGATGGTAAAATCTTGCTGGCTGCTCCAGCCCCTATCTTGAGTTGGCGGTACTTTTGACGGCCGCCATTCAGGAATGTTTCTAAGGCAGCTGATGTCGATTTCTATTTCTTTTACGGCAGTATCCACTCCTACCTCTCGGTTATGCGTGTTGGCACACTGGCCGATACGGCAAACGTTGCGGTCCGTTGGCGGCCCTTCAATCTTCGCGAAATCCTTATCAAGCAGAACAACACGGGATTCGTGAAGAATGCCGCGAAAATGGATTACTTTTGGCATGATATTGAGCGGCGCACCCAACTGCACGGCATTCCCTTCGCCGGTCGCGCGCCCTATCCAGCCGACCCAGATCTGCTTGCCCTGCGTGTGGGGCTCATTGCGGCTGAGCAGGGCTGGTGCGTCGAATACTCTCGCGCAACGTTTCACGAATGGTTCAACGGGCACCGTGCACCAGGTGTCGCCAATCACGTCGCCCAGGTGCTGGCCGCGCTCGGTAAATCGCCACAGTCCATCATCGATCGTGCGAACGGTGCGGAGGGGCATCGATTGTTGAAGGAGGCTACGGATGATGCCCGCAACCTTGGCATTTTTGGCGCACCGACCTTCGCAATCAGCCAGGAGCTTTTCTGGGGTGACGATCGGCTCGAAGACGCCCTCAAATTCGCCGGCAGACATTAAGGCACTCACGCAGCGTCGTGGAAAATTGTGCGCGCGTCGAGGGCGGCGTGCTGATCTAATCACAGTCCGCAATCAAAAATATCACGGCTGCGGCGATTAATCACAACGCTGCATGGCGTAGGTTTCGCACATGTCAAAGCAACAAAGCAGAGAGGCAACAGTCGCCGCGATCACCGAGGGTTGATGCTTTTTTTCGGGGCTCCATCCCCTTTGCTCGGCTACATCGTCGCGCAAACGGGATTGTTGTCGTTTGGCATCACCACTATTCGCTCTTCCGTCCGTTTGATCGATGGGCGATTGAGATTACCATGACAGCAGCCAACCTTCTCGGCCTGTGAGACCGTGCCCCACTGTTGAAATCAATTCATTGATGATGAACCGAACTCATTTGTCCGGACCGCTAGCTCCCCGCAGGCTTGGCGTAAGAAATCTAGCATCGGGCGAATCCCCATGGATGAAGTAGCGGCGGGCGGCCACGCACTGATTGAATTTTGGTTCGACTTCGCTTCCGGCTACGCCTATTTCGCCGCCCTTGAGATTGAAGCGCTGGCTGAACGCCATGGTCGTACTGTGATGTGGCGCCCCTTCACGTTGGGCGCAGCCTTCAAGATTACAAGGGCGCAGGGTCTAAGCCGCACGCCTCTAAAGAAGGAGTACGCGCAATGTGATTGGCAGCGCCTTGCACGGCTGAAGGGTGTTCCGTTCAATCTCCCTAAACGACATCCGAAAGTGGGCCTGCCCGCTATTCGCGCCTTCTATCACGCCGAGCGCAGCGATCTGCAGAAGGCCGCTGCCTTAGCCAAGCACATTATTGTCGGCTATTTTCGGAACAATCTCGATACAGACGATCCCCATGAAATCGCCGACTTGGCATCCGGGCTAGGGCTAGATCGCGAAGCGATACTGGCTGGA
>JASHVC010000439.1 GCA_030039655.1 Xanthobacteraceae bacterium
CATAGTCGAGCTTGACCTCGTCGCAGAACGCGACCGACGCCGGATCGCCGCCGTGCTCGCCGCAAATGCCAAGCTTGATGTTCTTGCGCACCTTGCGCCCGCGCGCGGCGGCAATGCGGATCAACTCGCCCACACCGTCGCGGTCGATCGACACGAATGGATCGACCGGCAGAATCCCCTTCGACGTGTAAATCCCCAAGAAGCTTGCGGCATCGTCGCGGCTGATGCCGAAAGCAGTTTGCGTCAGATCGTTGGTGCCGAAGGAAAAGAACTCCGCGGTCTCGGCGATCTCGTCGGCCTTGAGCGCCGCGCGCGGCAGCTCGATCATGGTGCCGACCTGATATTTGACCGGGCGTTTGGTCTCCGTGGCGACGGTTTCGGCTGTGGCATCGATGCGCTCTTTGACCAGATCGAGCTCGGCTTTGCTGGCAATGAGCGGCACCATGATTTCCGGCACCACAGACTTGCCGGTAGCGCGGCCGGCCTCGACTGCGGCCTCGAAGATGGCGCGCGCCTGCATCTCGGCGATCTCCGGATAGGCAATAGCAAGCCGGCAGCCGCGGAAGCCGAGCATCGGATTGAACTCGTGCAATTCGCGTGCGCGATCGGCGAGCTTTTTCGGATCCGCGCCCATGGCATCCGCCACCGCGGCGATTTCTTCTTCTGTGTGCGGCAGGAATTCGTGCAGCGGTGGATCGAGCAAGCGGATGGTCACCGGCAGCGCGCCCATGATCTTAAACAGCTCGACGAAATCGGCGCGCTGCATGGGCAGGAGCTTGGCCAGCGCGGTGCGGCGCGCTTTTTCGTCACCGGCGAGAATCATCTCGCGCACGGCGCGGATGCGATCCTCGTCGAAGAACATATGCTCGGTGCGGCAGAGCCCGATCCCCTCAGCGCCGAATTTCACCGCGGCGCGCGCGTCGGCGGGCGTGTCGGCATTGGCGCGCACTTTCAGTTTGCGCGCAACGTCGGCCCATTGCATCAGCGTGGCAAATTCGCCCGCGAGTGCCGGCTGGATCATTGCGATCTCTCCGGCAAGCACTTGGCCGCTCGAACCGTCGATCGTGAGAATATCGCCCTTTTTGAGCGTCACGCCGCCGCTCGTCATCGTCTGCACGCGGTAATCGACGCGCAGCGCGCCCGCCCCGGAGACGCAGGGCTTGCCCATGCCGCGCGCCACCACGGCCGCGTGCGAGGTCATGCCGCCGCGCGTCGTCAAGATTCCTTCGGCAGCGTGCATGCCGTGAATATCTTCGGGCGAGGTCTCTACGCGCACCAGAATGACCTTGTGCCCCTGGCCCTTGAGCGCTTCGGCCTCCTCCGACGAAAACACGATCTCGCCGCTCGCGGCGCCGGGCGAGGCCGGGAGGCCGGTGGCGATCACGTTGCGTTCGGCCGCGGGGTCGATGGTGGGATGCAGCAGCTGATCGAGCGAGGCCGGATCGATGCGCGACACCGCCTCGTTTCTGGTAATCAGTTTCTCATTCGCTAGTTCGACCGCGATGCGCAAAGCGGCCTTGGCAGTGCGTTTGCCGCTACGCGTCTGCAGCATCCACAGCTTGCCTTGCTCGACCGTGAATTCGAGGTCCTGCATATCGCGGTAGTGCTTTTCCAGGACGCCATAGATGCGTTTGAGTTCGGCGAAAGCGCCCGGCAGCGCGGCTTCCATGGACGGCTTGTCGGAGCCGGCTTCCTTGCGCGCTGCCTCGGTTATTTCCTGCGGCGTGCGGATACCGGCGACCACGTCCTCGCCCTGAGCGTTGATCAGAAACTCGCCGTAAAGCTTCTTCTCACCCGTCGACGGATTGCGCGTGAACGCCACGCCGGTGGCCGAGGTCTCGCCCATATTGCCGAAGACCATGGCCTGCACGTTGACGGCGGTGCCCCAGCTTTCCGGAATTCCGTGCAGACGACGATAAGTGATGGCGCGCTGGTTCATCCACGAGCTGAACACCGCGCCGATGGCGCCCCACAATTGGGCGTGCGGGTCCTGCGGGAATGGCTTGCCGCTTTCTTCTTCGACGCGCTCCTTGTAGCGCACAATGATCGCCGCCCAATCGTCGGCATCGAGATCGGTGTCCAGCGTGTAGCCGTTGCGATCCTTATGGTCGTCGAGAATTTCCTCGAAGTGATGATGGCCGATGCCGAGCACCACGTCCGAATACATGGTGATGAAGCGGCGGTAGCTGTCCTGGGCAAAGCGGCGGTCGCCGGATTTCTCCGCCAGCGCCGGCACGGTCACGTCGTTGAGGCCGAGGTTGAGGACCGTGTCCATCATCCCGGGCATCGAGGCGCGCGCCCCCGAGCGCACCGACACGAGCAACGGATTTGCCGGATCGCCGAATTTCTTACCCGTGATGCGGCCGACCGCGGCGAGCGCCGCCTCGACCTGCGGCTTCAAATCCTTCGGATAGGATTTGTCGTGCTCGTAGAAATAGGTGCAGACCTCGGTGGTGATGGTGAAGCCGGGCGGCACCGGCAGGCCGAGGTGCGCCATCTCGGCGAGGCCCGCGCCCTTGCCGCCGAGCAGATTGCGCATATTGCCGCGCGCTTCCGCCTTGCCGCCGCCGAACGCGTAGACCCATTTGCCCTTGCGCGCTGTCTTTGACGGCGCAGCTTTTGACGATGCAGACGGCTTGCGCACGCTCGCCGCGCGCGATGATCTCTTCACCGGCCGGCGCAGTTTCTGCAAGCGGGATTTTGCCATGGGACCATATCTTCGAGTGAGCGCGGCCTCAGCAGCCTGCCGGCACTAATTCAACGCCACGCCAGCGCGATCGTTCGTGATCAACGAATGAAGTGATGGATCGCGTTAAGGCCATTGAGCCCGATGATGATGAGATAGACCGCGACGATGAAGCTCAACAGCCGCGGAACAATCAGGATCAGGATGCCGGCGATAAGAGCAACAATCGGCGCAATGTGAGGATCGGCGATGTTCATGGGTGTTTCCTTGTGTCTCGTCGGAATTCGCGATGGAAAAGCGTGGCA
>JASHVC010000440.1 GCA_030039655.1 Xanthobacteraceae bacterium
CCGAATTGGCGGTCCTTTTTCTCCTTGAAGCCGACGTTGCCGGGATTGATGCGATATTTATCGAGCGCCTCGGCACAGGCCGGATGGTCGGCGAGGAGCTTATGGCCGATGTAGTGAAAGTCGCCGACGAGCGGCACGTCGACATTGATCTTGCGCAGCTTGTCTTTGATGTGCGGGACGGCAGCGGCGGCCTCGTCGCGGTCGACGGTAATGCGGACGATTTCCGAGCCGGCGCGCGCGAGCGCCGCCACCTGCTTGGCCGTGGCCTCGGGGTCTGCCGTGTCGGTGTTGGTCATCGATTGCACCACGATGGGTGCGCCGCCGCCGACCGTGACTTTGCCGACTTTCACCGCAACGGTTCTGTGCCGTTCAGCGGGGCCGGAAAATTCCATCATATTATCAGTCCTTTAGGTCGGACGCCGGGCGCCAGACCGGAGCAAGAAAGCCAAGGCGAGGTGCTCGGATATCAGCAGATATAGCGTTCCCAAGCGCGGTTGACGAGGAGGCGCAGGCACCGGCCGGTTCCGCATCAGTGGATGACACAGTTGTCTGATTATGGAGCCCGATTCACGAAGATCAGACCTGCGGCTACGAGCAGAGCTGCTACGGCGAAGGCCGCTGTCAGCGGTTCGTGAAGCACCAGGTTGCCGGCGGCAACCCCACAGAGCGGCGCCAAGAAAGTGAACACCGACAATCGGGCGGCCGAATAGCGCACGATCAATGCGAACCAAGCCGGGAATGTGACGCTCACGACCCAGAGTGTCTGATAGGCGAAAGCGCCAAGCGCAAGCCGCGATGGCATAGCATCAATGCGCTCGCCAAATACCGCCGCTCCGATGGCCAGCAGCGGTACCGAAACCACGAGCTGATAAAGCAGCGTCTTCTCGGCGCTGATTCGGTTGAGCGCGCTGGCCTTGATGAGCAACGTAGTTGTGGCCCATGCAGCGGCGGCGCCGACCAGCATCAGGTCGCCGATGATCTGCTCCGGATTGCTCGCCGGGTCGGGCATGCCAAAGGCGATGACGATGCCGACGAACGAAAGCAGCAAACCAACCCATTGCGAGAGACGGAAACGGTCGCCCGGAACAAGCCAGTGCGATCCAATCACCACGAAGAACGGCGCCAAATACAGGAACAGAGTGCCGCGCGTAACCGTCGTCCACACCAGGCCGCGATAGATCAGCAGAAACTCGGCAGCGAAAAGCACGCCGGCGAGAATTCCGGCTGCGAGCGTGCCATCGCGCTTGAACAACGGCAGACCGCGCGCGTGACACCATCCGCTCACCAGGACCGCCGCAATCGCCGAACGGGTCGCCGACTGAATGAGCGGCGGAATGTCGTGGATCGCAAGCTTGATCGCGACGTTGTTGAATCCCCAGCTCACGCAAAGCCCAACGGTGATCGCAATGCCGAGCGCATCGAGCGGGCGGGACGAGGGCGATTGTGGCACAGGGCTTACTTCAGTCGGCGAGCTTCTATCGCGCCCGGCAATGTGAGCAAATGCCGACGATTTCGATCAGCGGACTTTTGGGCGCAAAGCCTGCGGCGCGCGAGGAGGTCTTGAGCGCCTGGGCAACTACGGCGCCAGGGCCCTCACCCACCGCGCCGCAACGCTCGCAGATGAGAAAGACGACGAGATCGTCGCCGGCGTGATTATGCACACAGGCCACGAACGCATTGCGGCTCTCGATACGGTGTACGAGCCCGTTTTGGCGGAGAAAATCGAGGGCGCGATAGACTGTTATGGGCGCTAGGCGGCTGTCGTTCTTTTCCGCCAGGCGTTCGATGATCTCATAGGCGCCGATCGGCTTGTGGCTCTCGAGCAGCGCCTCCAGCACCTGACGGCGGATCGGGGTCAGCCGTTGCGCGCGGGCGGCGCACTGGGCCTCGGCGTACGCGATGGCCGTGCTGGCGCAACGATCGTGGTCATGGTCAGGCGCCGGGAAAATCGCGCGCGGCATCTTTGTCATTCCTGGTCAGGCGGTCGCTCTACTCACCAATAGGCCCGGATTTTCATTGTAGCGGTATGGGCAGGCTCGCGAAAACGTGACGGGCCTGCCGATTTTTATGTTGCGCTGCAGCAAGAACCGCCGCAGATTCCGCCCGCTCACCGCATGATCACACGCCGGCACCGGCGTCCATTCCGCCAAAGTCAGCACTGAACTGGGGATCGCCATGATGTTGAAAGGAAAGTCCGCACTCGTTACCGGCTCGACGTCGGGCATCGGCCTCGCCATGGCGCGCGCACTGGCCGCCGAGGGCGCCAACATCACCATCAACGGCTTCGGCGACAAGGCGGCCATCGAAAAAGAGCGCGCCGGCATCGAGAAGGATTTTGGCGTCAAGGCCGCGTACTCGCCTGCCGACATGAGCAAAGGCGCCGAGATTGCCGACATGATTCATACGGCAGAGAAAACATTCGGCTCGCTCGACGTGCTCATCAACAACGCTGGCATTCAATACGTGTCGCCGATCGAGGACTTCCCCGTCGAAAAATGGGACCAGATCATCGCCATCGGTCTGTCGGCGGCATTTCATGCGGTGCGCGCCGCGGTGCCAGGGATGAAATCGCGCAAATGGGGGCGCATCATCAGCACCGCGTCGGCGCATTCGCTGGTCGCCTCGCCGTTCAAGGTTGCGTACGTGTCCGCGAAGCACGGGCTTGCCGGTCTCACCAAGACGGTGGCGCTGGAAACAGCCACGTTCGGCATCACCTGCAACTGCATCAGCCCTGGGTACGTGTGGACGCCGCTCGTGGAGAACCAAATCCCCGATACGATGAAAGCGCGCAACATGACCGCCGAACAGGTCAAGCGCGATGTGTTGCTGGCGGCGCAGCCCACCAAGGAATTCGTGACTGTCGACGAAGTCGCCTCGCTGGCGGTCTATCTTTGTTCCGACGCCGCCAAGGCGATCACCGGCGCCAATCTTTCCATCGACGGTGGCTGGACCGCGGAGTGACCACCAAGCGCGTCAACCTGGCACTGCAAGGCGGTGGCGCTCATGGCGCCTTCACGTGGGGCGTGCTGGATCACCTGTTGTCGGACGACCGGCTTTCGGTTGAGGGCATTTCCGGTACGTCGGCAGGTGCAGTCAATGCAGTAATGCTCGCTGACGGATTGGTGCGCGGTGGCCGCGAGGAGGCGCGCAAGCGGCTCGCCGATTTCTGGCGCTCGGCCAGCAGCACCGGCAATCTTCCGGCATTGCAGCGGGAAGTGATGCAACGTCTATTGTCGTTCACGCCGATCGAAGGCACCCCCGTACAGGCTTGGTTCGACGCGCTGTCCCGCTACTTTTCGCCCTACGACGTCAATCCGCTCAACATCAATCCGTTGAAGGATCTGATCGAGCACTTTGTCGATTTCGAAGCGTTGCATGCCTGCCGGGACCTGCAGATTTTCATTTCGGCCACCAATGTGCACACCGGGCGGGTGCGAATTTTCCCGCGTGAGAAAATCACGGCCGATGCGGTGATGGCCTCGGCCTGCTTGCCGCTTTTGTTCCGCGCGGTCGAGATCGATGGCGTGGCCTATTGGGATGGCGGCTATCGGGGGAATCCGGTGATCTTTCCTTTTTTCCGGACCACGAACACCGAAGATGTGCTGGTGGTGCAGATCAATCCGGTGGTGCGCAACGAAACGCCGACCTCCTCTAGCGAGATCATGAACCGCATCAACGAAATCACGTTCAATTCCCCACTCATTGACGAGTATCGCGCTATCGATTTTGTTGCGCGTTTGATCGATCAGGGCCGCCTGCCGCGTGGCACCGGGCCCGGCGAATACCGACGCATCAACGTGCATCGCATCGTGCTCGAACGCTTCGGCACGCATTTCGATGCGTTCAGCAAGCTTTCGACCGATTTCGATTTCTTCGAGATGCTGTACGTGAGCGGCAAGCGCGCAGCGCGGCGTTTCATGGACGAGCATTTCGACGATATCGGCAAGAAGAGCACCGTCGATCTGCGGGCCGAGGCGCAAGCCGAGTGGGCGTGATACGCTCACGACGATGACTAACGCCCCGCCGCCGCTTGCCGCCGAAGTCGGCATCGCTCGTCTCGAAGTCTGTGTGGCCGACATCACCACACTTACGCTTGATGCCATCGTCAACGCCGCGAACAGCGCTTTGCGTGGCGGCGGCGGTGTGGACGGCGCGATTCATCGCGCGGCTGGTCCCGAGCTGCGCACCGAATGTGAAAAGCTCGGCGGCTGTGCGACCGGTCAAGCAAAAATCACGCGCGGCTATCGGTTGCCGGCCAGGCACATCATCCACGCAGTTGGCCCGGTGTGGGACGGCGGCGGTCGCGGCGAGGAGGAATTGCTGGCCTCGTGCTATCGCGCGGCGCTCGATCTCGCAGCGGCGCACCGCCTGGTGTCGCTTGCGTTTCCGGCCATCTCGACCGGCATCTACGGATTTCCCGCGGATCGCGCGGCGCGCATCGCCGTCGGCACCGTTTCATCCGAACTTGCCGCCGCGCCGCGCGGCATCGGGCGGGTCGTTTTCTGCTGCTTCGCGCAGCCTTCCGCCGATCATCACATCGCGGCGTTTGCTGATCTCGGATTGGCTTAGCCGCGCTGATCCGTTCCGCCCGCCTCAAGTCTTCAGGCGCATCTCGCAATGCAGCATCGCAGCAGCGGCATAGACAAACATATAAGCTTCCTTATATTGTGTATGCGTGACTTAAGGATACGTAGTTTAAATCGAAGCCGGAGGCAGTCGTGCTGCCGCTCTCCATAAATCGAGAATTCGCGTTCATGCTCAATGACGTAGCCCGAATGCTGCGGACCTACGCCGACCAGAAGGCGGCGCAATTCGGAATCACCCGCGCGCAGTGGGTGGTCCTGGCGCGCCTAGATCGGTCCGAGGGTCTTAAGCAATCGGAACTAGCCGAGATCCTCGACTTGCAGCCAATTTCGCTGACGCGGCTGCTCGACAAGCTATGCGATTGCGGCTTGATCGAACGCAGGGCCGACCCAATCGATCGCCGCGCCAAGCGGCTATTCCTGACGCCTGCGGCGCGGCCGCTTCTGGAAAAGCTCGGCAATCTCGGCGAGGAGCTGATGGGCACGGCGCTCTCCGGTGTCGACACCGAGAGCGTGCAACACATGATCGAGAAGCTTGGTCTCGTAAAAGAAAATCTGCGCCAGGCGATCCAGCATCGAGCGGCAGGCGATGCGGAAGGAGAGCGGCGCTATGGCTGAAGCTCTCCGCAAACCCGTGCCGGTGCGGGATGAAGCGCCGGAAAATCCGCGGACATTGCCGCTGCCGCCGGCCGCGCCGGCCGACAAAGGCGCGCAAAAGGAAAGCGCCGGCAGCGAAGAAGTCCGGCGGCTGCGCCGGCGCGATCGGATTCGCTGGAGCCTGTTCGCGCTGCTGCCGTTGGTCCTGATCATCGGCGCCTACTGGTACGTCACGGGCGGCCAGATCATGTCCACCGACGACGCGTATGTGGAAGCCGACAAGGTCGGCATCTCGACGGACGTCGCGGGCATCGTCAAAGACGTGGACGTCAAGGAGAACGAGCAGGTTCAAGCGGGCCAGGTCCTCTACCGTCTCTATCCGCTTCAGTTTCAGATCGCACTCGATAATGCGAAAGCCAACTTGGCGCAGACCGCGCTCAGCATCGAGGCGATGAAGCAGGATTACGCGCGCATGGTGAGCGACATTGCGGCTCAGCAAGCGCAGGTCGATCTCGACCAAACAAACTTCAATCGCGCCACCATGTTGCTGAAGAGCGGCACCACGACCCAAGCCGCCTACGATCAGGCGCAAGCCACGCTGCAGACCGACAAGAGCAAGCTCGAAGCGCTGCGCGAGCAGGCGCAGGTGCAGCTCGCACGCCTCGGTGGCAAGGCCGATATCGACGTGACGCAACACCCGCAATATCTACAAGCCAAGACGCAGGTCGAAGAAGCGCAGCGCCAGCTTGATCACACCGTGGTCACCGCACCGTTCGCCGGGATTGTGACCGATGTGCCGTCGATCGCTCCGGGCAAATATCTTGCGGCTTCGACGACCGCGTTCTTTTTGGTCGATACCGATCGCGTCTGGGTCACCGCCAACCCGAAAGAGACCGAGTTGACCTACGTGCGGACGGGGCAGCCCGTAACCATCCTGGTCGATGCCTATCCGGATGTGGAGTGGCACGGCACTGTCGAGAGTATCAGTCCGGCCGCAGCCCAGGAGTTTTCGTTGCTGCCGGCCCAGAACACCAGCGGCAACTGGGTGAAGGTGGTGCAGCGTGTGCCGATGCGGGTTCGCGTCGACACCAGTGACAACACTAAGCCGCCGCTGCGTGCCGGGATGAGCGTTGAGATCGACGTCAACACCGGCCACGCCCGCGGTTTCCCGCACCTGTTCTAGCGGCGACGCAGGGCGTCATGACTGAAGAGCGCAAACCTGGCGGCGGCAATCGGGCGGCGATCACCGTCTGCATCATCCTGGCCACGCTCATGCAGGCGCTGGACACCACCATTGCCAACGTGGCGCTGCCCTACATGCAGGGCAGCGTGTCGGCCAGTCAGGACGAAATCGACTGGGTGCTGACCTCCTACATCGTGGCTGCCGCCATCATGACCCCGCCGACCGGTTACCTCGCCGGCCGGTTCGGGCTCAAGCGGCTGTTTCTCACGTCGGTCGCAGGCTTCACGGTCGCCTCAATGCTCTGCGGCATGGCGCAAACGTTGACCCAGATCGTGCTGTTCCGCGTGCTGCAGGGCGCGTTCGGCGCCGCGCTGGTGCCGCTGTCGCAAACTTTGCTGTTCAACATCAACCCTAAGGAAAAATACGGGTCCGCGATGGCCCTGTGGGGCGTTGCCGTCATGGTCGGTCCGATCCTCGGTCCGGTGCTCGGCGGCTGGCTCACAGAGAACTACACGTGGCGCTACGTCTTTTACATCAATCTGCCGATCGGCATTCTGGCCTTTCTGGGCATTCAGGCGTTCCTCAACGAAACGCCGCGCAGCGCGCAAAAGCTCGACTGGTTCGGGTTCGGCACGCTCAGTATCGCCATCGGCACGCTGCAGATCCTGCTCGATCGCGGCGAAGAACTGGATTGGTTCAGCTCCGGCGAGATCATCATAGAGGGCGTCATAGCCGCCTCGGCGCTGTATCTGTTCCTCGTGCACACCTTCACCACGAAGGAACCGTTCGTGCGGCCAGCGCTGTTCCGCGATCCGAACTTCGCGGCCGGCACGCTGTTCGTGGCGGTCGTGGGTTTAACCTACTATTCGTCGCTGGCGCTGCAGCCGCCCTACTTTCAGAACCTCATGGATTATTCGGTGGTGAGCGCCGGCGTGGTCATGGGACCGCGCGGCATCGGCACCATGGGCGCCATGCTGGTGGTCGGCCGCATGATCGGCCGCATCGACACGCGGTTTCTTCTCGCCTTCGGGTTGGCGCTCACGGCTTGGTCGTTCTACGTCATGACCGGCTGGACGCCCGACATCTCTCAGCAGAGCATCATCACGACCGGCATCGTCCAGGGCATCGGCCTCGGGTTTTTGTTTGTCCCGTTAAGCGCCGCGACGTTGTCCACGCTGTCGCCAGCCGAGCGTGCCGA
>JASHVC010000441.1 GCA_030039655.1 Xanthobacteraceae bacterium
TCATCTCCATGGGCTGCGAGGTGTAGAACATCTCGCGCATGTAGTCGCTCGGCTTGCGCTTGAGCGATGGCGCTTCCGACGAGCGCATCATGTACTCATTGTCGAGCCGCTGCATCAGGAATGGCACCCAGGCGAGGCCGCTTTCGATCCAGATCGACTTCAGTCCCGGGAAGCGCTCGGGAATACCGTTCACCACCCAGTTGGTCATGTGCACGATGTTGTACCAGGTAAAGCCGAGGGCGTGGCTGGCGATGAACTTATTGGTGATGTTCATGCTCTGGTCGCCCCAGTTGGTCGCTGCGTGGAATGCGAGCGGCAGGCCGCGTTCCTCGAGCGCCGCGTAGAGCTTCATGTAGACGTTGTTGTAGAGCGGCTTGTAGCGCACGGTGGTGACCAGGAAGCCGACCACGCCCTGGCGGCCGGAAAACTCTTCGACCATCTTCAGCGCCGCGATCGGATCGTTCATCGGCAGATAGAGCATCGAGACGATGCGCGGCTCCTGCGCCAGGATCTGCTCGGTGAGCCAGCGGTTATAGGCGCGCGCGTACTGCACCTCGACCTCGACGATGGGATTGAGGCCCAGCCCCAGCATCGGGGTGGGAAACAAGCAAGCGACGTCGACGCCCATGGCGTCCATCCACTTGAGCGTCAGCGTGATGTCTTTGTGACGGCCACCCGGCAGTGTCTCCTCGCTATTGCGGTATTCATAGCGGGCGATGCGTCCGGCCATTTCCTGAAAGCCGCCGGTCGAGCGCAGCATCATCGTCTGGCCCTTGGTGTACTTGAACTGGTCGCGCATCACCGGGTCTTCGATATATTGAAGAATATCCTTAAACGATCCGGTCTCGTAATGATGCGAGTCGACGTCGATGATCATGAAGTCTTCGTAACGCCGATCCTCGGCCTGCTGCGCCGCGTGGGCGAGGTGGTCCGTGGTGTCAAATTTTTTCTGGTTGGGATCGCGGACGATGGGCGTCATCACGTTCATGGCGTTTCCCTTCTTTGAAATCACGATTGCGGTGCGTCGACCCGCTGATGCGGGGCGATGCAGTTGCCTGTCATCGCCTGCCACATCGACAACTCGAATAGCTGCACGTTGAGCGCGTGCAGGAGATCGGTGGCGAGAATCATCATCGCGTCGGTGGTGACGCCGCCCTTGTCCGGCGGCAACGGTGTGCGCATGCCGTTCTCGGCCTTCACGGCATAGAGGCGCAGCGCATTGGCGATGATGGCGCGCAGATCGGCATCGGCGACCTGGTCGGGATTTTCAACGGCGGCGCCGAGCGTCGCGGCGGCGCGGCCAAGCGTATCGACCGGCCGTCCTAGCACGTCAGAAGACGACATAGATGCCTCCCTCGCGCTGAACCACCTCGTGGCGCTTCAGCCGGAGTTTTGGGTCTGGCGCGCATTCGCCGGTCTTGAGCTTGTATTCCCAGCCGTGCCAGGGGCAGACAATGTGCGGTTCGTCCTCGTCGTAGGTCTGGCCCAGGAAGCTTTTGTCCGGCCCGAACAGGTCAACCACTCTGTTCCTGACAATGCCTTCGCAGGCCGGGCCGCCCTGGTGCAGACACTGATTGCGGTAGGCGTAGTAGGCGCCGGCATGGCGATAGACCCCGACTTCGAGCCGGTCCTGGCGGACGATGCGGACGTCGCCGTCCTTCATTTCAAGCTCGCTGCAGACAAAGACCTGCGCCATCCAAGCTCGCTCCCTACGATGCCACTCGTGCCTTCTGGCCACTCTAGCCCATGGGCCTCGGATTGCTAGGCTGGGGCTCCCCGAATTTGGGGGCCGGCTATGACCGGCCATCATCGGGGGCGAAACGGTCCTGCCTTCGGCGGAGCATCGATGAGACATCGGTATTTCCGCGTCGCTTCGTGCCTCGCCAGCGTAGCGCCTCGATGCAGCCGTTGAATTCCGACCGCTGGCTGCACACATATTGCCATCAACTGGAGGGGGTTACCCATGGCCCGAGACGTGGCCCGCGATTGGATGTGGTCCGAAGCGTGCGAGATGCTCGCGCGCGCCGAACGCATGCATCGCGACTTGTTTCGGCCCGCAGGAACGCAGGCGCGGTTGCCCGAATGGGAGCCGCCGGTCGACATTCTGGAGACTGAGGACGAGGTTTTGGCGCTGGTCGCATTGCCCGGCGTCGATGCCGAAAGTGCGCAAGCGGTCATCGAGGGCGGCGATCTGGTGATCGCCGGAACGCGGGTTCTACCCCCCGAACTGCGCACAGCAAACATTCACCGGCTCGAGCTTCCGCAAGGCCGATACTACCGGCGCCTGCGGCTGCCGGCCGGGCGCTACAGCGCGGTACGTCGTGCCGTCGCAAATGGGTGCCTGGTGATTGGTTTGCAGAAAGCGGGAAAGAATCGTGGCTGAAGCTCAAATTCAATTGAAAGAGGGTTCCGGAGGCAGTCCCCTGCCGCCAATACCGTCCGACGCGTTGATTATCGTGCCGGTGCGCGGCACCGTGCTGTTCCCCGGCATGGTGTTCCCCGTGACTCTCGGCCGGCAGAAGTCGGTTGCCGCGGCCCAGCAGGCCGTGCGCGATCAACGGCAGGTCGGCATCCTCATGCAGCGCGACCCGGAGGTCGCCGATCCGTCGGCGATCGAGATGCATCGCATGGGCACAGTCGCCAACATCGTGCGCTATGTCACCGCGCCGGACGGCGGCCATCACCTCGTCTGCCAGGGCGAGCAGCGCTTCCAGGTCACCGAATTCCTGAGCGGCTGGCCGTTCATGGTCGCGCGTGTGCTGCAGATTCCTGAGCCGGGTGTGCGCAGCCCCGAGATCGAAGCGCGTTTCGTCAATCTGAAGGCGCAAGCGGTCGAGGCGATTGAGCTACTGCCTCAGGTGCCGCAAGACTTGCTCGCGGCCATCCAATCGATCGACGCGCCGCCGGCGCTGGCCGACATGGCGACCGCCTACATGGACATCAAAGCGGACGAGAAGCAGGAGATTCTCGAGACCGTCGACATTGCCGCGCGCATGGACAAGGTCTCGCGGCTGCTCTCGCACCGCATCGAGATTCTGCGGCTGTCGCAGGAGATCGGCAAACAGACCAAGGCGCAGTTCGACGAGCGTCAGCGCGAGGCGTTGCTGCGCGAGCAGATGGCGGCGATTCAAAAGCAGCTCGGCGAAGGCGAGGAGGGCAAGGCCGCCGAGATGGCCGAGCTCGACACGGCCATCACCGACGCCAAGATGCCCAAAGAAGTCGAGGATCAGGCCCGCAAAGAGCTGCGACGGCTGCAACGCATGCCTGAAGCGGCCGGCGAATACGGCATGGTGCGCACCTATCTAGATTGGCTGATCGAACTGCCTTGGGCGCTGCCCGAGGAGAAGCCGATCGACATCAAGGAAGCGCGGCGCATCCTCGACGAGGATCATTACGACCTCGACAAGATCAAGCGGCGGATCATCGAATATCTCGCCGTGCGCAAGCTTGCGCCTCAAGGCAAGGCCCCGATCCTCTGCTTCGTCGGCCCGCCCGGCGTTGGCAAGACCTCGCTCGGCCAGTCGATCGCGCGTGCGATGGACAGAAAGTTCGTGCGCGTCTCGCTCGGCGGCGTGCACGACGAGGCCGAGATCCGCGGCCACCGGCGAACCTATATTGGCGCGTTGCCCGGCAACATCATTCAGGCCATCCGCAAGGCCGGTTCGCGCAATTGCGTCATGATGCTCGACGAGATCGACAAGCTCGGCGCCGGCATCCAGGGCGATCCGGGTGCGGCTTTGCTCGAAGTGCTGGACCCGGAACAGAACAACACCTTCCGCGACAA
>JASHVC010000442.1 GCA_030039655.1 Xanthobacteraceae bacterium
CGTGAGATGTTCGACCTGGTCGGTGCGTAGTCACGAGGCGCCAAGCAGTTCGGGCCGGTACTCGAAGTGCATGGTATCGAAGTGATACCACTTGCCGCCCCAAATAAAGCCGTGCTTTTCGAAGATGGCGACGATCTCTCCGGGCATGCGATTGCGATAGACGATGGGGCCGTCGTGCGGCCGCCAGTACCAATAATCCGAAAAGGCAAGATTCAGATCGATGGCGATGCCATAACTGTGCGGGCTGGGCTCGCCGGTGTCCGCGACGGCGCGGCAATTGTAAGTGCCCGCAATCGGATATGCGGCGCGTTTGATCTTGTCGGGCAGCGCGTCGATCTCTGTTGAGATTGCGCGCAGCTGTTCGTCGACGCCGTTCACCGACGTTATGCGGATGGATTTGCCCCAGCTTTTTAGCAGCCAAGGCAGAGACACAAGATGCGGCGCGACCTCGCCCCTTTGGCAGTCGCCGTACATCTTGCTGAAAAACGCGGTGTTGCGGAATCGGCCGGGATCGGCGTCGACCGGCGGCGGCTTCTCCAGGGGGCCGCGCGGATAGGCGATGCGGAACTGATCGATGATGGAGGCGTGCTGCAGCAGTTCCGCGAACTTCTTGCTTTCGGCGCCGTCGGAAGCCGGCATGACCGTTCCGTCGCGCCAGCGCAGCGCGTTGGCGTCACGGCCGGCGAGCGCGTTCGGATAAGCGGCGACCAGGGCGTCGAGCTTTGCGCCGACTTGGTCCTGAGCGAGAAGGGGAGCCGCGGCCGCGAGCGTGGCAGCAAAAAGGATCCAGCCCGCAATAAGGAAGCGGCATTCGCCGCTCCGCCTCGATCGGTTTTGAGAACTGTCCCGCATATGGCGCGCCATGCGGGCTTAAGCTTAAGCGTGCGTCGGCCAGTGCCGTTCTTGGAACCAGGCGCGATACTTCTCCATCTTCGCGCGCTGCGCGGAGGACGCATGCCGCTTACAGGTGGACGCCTCGTCGCTTCTTTCCGCCGCGCCCCATCGCAGCTCGACGCAGTCGTTGGGGTTGTACGCCATTTCCAGATCCGTCATGCGGCCGACCACGTCCTTGAGCGTCAACGTCCATTGCGAGCCGTCGCTGCGCGTATAGCTGAACTTGCGCGCCGCCAGCTCCGACGCGAGCACGTTCTGCAGTTCAGCTTTCACGTCCGCGGTGCTTTTGCCGAATGGGATTGCGTAGCGGTCGGGCCGCCGCACGACGCGATCGGGAAATCCGCGCACAACGTCGATCGCGATCAGCAAACGGAAATCGCGCGCCGGGGTGGAATAATCCTCCCACGCGCCGGTGGTTTCGAAGATCGACGGGCCGTCCGGCATGCTGGTCTCGCCGTGTCCGCTGTTCTGGTACTTGCGCCCGTTCTCGACCGAGGTGACGCGCGTCTTCACTTGCTCGTCGAGCGCCGTGATCGCGTCCTGCATCGCGCGCAGCGGATCAAGTGGCTCAGGCGACATGACGTCATCCATCTTGTCGTAGAAGTCTTCGGCGTTGAGCTGCGACTGCTCCAAAGAAAAATCGGCATACTGCGGATTCTTCGCGATCTCGGCGTTAGTCAGCCGCCGCAGTCCGCCGCCCGCCTGCACAATCGGACGGAAGTGTTTGAAGCCGGGACTGCCGAGCGTTGGATCGTGGACGAACAGGAAGTTGCCACGCCAGAAGCGCTTGCGCGTCACCGACCCGTCGGGCTCCGCGTCAACGGCGAGGAAGACGCCGGCCGCGCCGTCGGCCTCGGGCACCCGCCGCACCAGCATCAGCACGTGCCCATAGGGATCGGCATAGACTGTGCCCGGCCGCAGCGTCTGCTGGGTGAGTGGCACAGTGTAGAAGTCGGTGTTGTCGTCGTTCGCCAGCGTGCGCACGGCGCCGGACTGAACGGTGTTGCCGACGACAGGCAAATAGCGGTTGAAGGATGTTGCGAGCCCGCGCGATGGCGTGGCCGTCGCCGCCGTGCCGGTCGGCTGCTCGGCCGCTGGCTGTTGCTGCGCCCCGGCACTCATGATGCTGGCCCAGCCGTAACATTTTGGCGGGCCGCTGCCACCGCCGCCGCGCGAGCAGGTCGAGTAACCGAACGGCAACCCCATCTTGAAGGAGAAATAGGCGCGCAGGAAATAGACGAAATCGGCGCAGTCGGGACGAAACGTCATCGCCAGATCGTCTTCGCCAAGACCCAAATAGTTGAACAGGGCGTTGCGCGAGCGGTCGTGCAGCACGTTTTGCAGCGCCGGCCAGGACAGCTCCACGTCGAGCGGCGCGTCAAACAACTTTTCGATCCACGCCGAATAGAGATTTTCCGTTTCGCGGTTCCAGGAATTGCGCAACGGCCACAAGCTGCCCGCCACCGGGCGCATTGGCGGAGCCGGTTCGTCACGCACTACGATCTCATGGGCGATCGTGCCGCATCCGGCCGGCGCGCGGCCGAGCGTGAGCGTCGCATGCCATGTCCCAAGAGGAGGGGAGGCGACCTCGGCGAACCAGAAATAGGGCGGGCCATCGTGGTGATCGCGCGATTTCGCAGCGACCGATCCGTCGGGGCCAATCAGCGAAAGTTCGCCATCGAGGGCCTTTTCCGACGCGACGATGACGCGCAACGGCGCGCCCTTCCACGGCGCGATCGGTGCAGGCAGCACCGCGATCTGCGCCGCCTCTTCGCAAGCGGCCGATGTGCTTTGGGCCTGGGAGTCCGTTGCTGACAGAGGCACAACAAACAAGGCGCCTGCTACCGGCAACAGGGCCGTCACGGCGGCAGCCACCCGGCGAGTAAAAAACAATGGAACCCCCTTCGTCCTTGGGCGGTAATTGAGCAATATTATGAAAGCTTTGGCTGAATGATGGCAATATCCATTGCTGGGCTAAATCGGCGCATCGCAGTTCCGGTTTTTGCCGGTTCGCCGCGCGCAACTCATTCTTTAGGGCGCTAATCGCTTTAAGAGCTTTGCGGGTTTTGGGCCGACCTGATGGCGGCTGGCGGTCGCGCGCCGTTCGGCGTGGAGCCATTGGTGCGCGCTCCTTCCGACAAGCGCTCCGTGCCGTTTGCCTTCGCGTCGTTGAGCACCATGAGCAGTGGCGTGAGACTTCCGGTATCGACCAGACGGTAAATCTCCGCATCCTGCTGCGCCTGTGGACTCCAGCCGGCGATTTCGAGGGCGCGCTGAGCTTTGGAGAGTACGCCGTGGTTGCGGAGGGGTTTGATCTTGTCACCCCGTGCGCGCGCTTGGGCCTTGTCTTCCGGCGCCAGCCTATCGGGATGCTCCTTGTTCCATTGCTGGCGGAACGGAGCGAGGTTGCTGTAGCTGTTGCGTTGTTCTTCCTTGCCGAGCCATTTGTACTCGGAAGGCTTGAGCGCGCGCACCAATTTCAGATCGGCAAAAACGCCGGCGAGCTGGTTCATCGCTAATGCCGCAAGCTCTTCCTTTTTATCGCTGCCGGCGTGGTAGAGGTTGGGAATCACGAAATACGACGCGCCGTC